>CAJOQL010000052.1 GCA_905236935.1 uncultured Bacilli bacterium | reverse complement strand
GCTAATGTTGTTGAAGTAAACATTTCTGGGTGTTCTTTAAATTCTGGGCTTTGGATTATCTTTTGTATTTCTTCTAAATTAGTTGATCCCCATTTCACATTAACAGCGACACTTAAATTTCCATTTTTCTCTTTAAAAGGAATATTTAAATTTTCGACGTCTACAATTATGTTTTTTGGAACAGATAAAATTGAAGTTAACCTACTAATAATATCTAATCCATAATTTTCTTTTACATATTCGTATGTTGCTTTTAATTCTAAAGGTTCTGAACTTAACACGTGTAAACATGACTCAATATTAAAAAAATGAATATTACTAGTTTTAATAAAATGAACATTCTCTTTAATATTATCTACACTTCTATATAAAATACTTGGACATTTTTCAATATTATTTGAAGATATTTTTAAAATGTTTACTAGATAATCTAATGTACTATCTATATCTTGATACTCACCATAAGTTAATATGTTATTGTTTTTATTAACTATTTTGTCTGAACTAATTCCATATTTATCACATAATATCATTAAAGTATATTGTCCAATCATAGTTTTACCTCCAATTTGCTTATATATTCATTATATCATATATTTTTTATTTTTGATTGCATCGTAAGATTACTAAAAATTGAACAATCAAAAAGATAAGATTTCTCTCATCAGTTAGTACGGAAATATCATAATCTTCCAATTATTTATGCTATTTATTCTTTTTAATTAATATTATAGTTGTTAATACTATTACAACAATAGGCGCTAATCTCATAAAAATCCATTCAAAAGCTTCCCAAAATGTTCCTAATATAGCCCATTCAATAATATTATAATCCCAGGTTCTATAAGGTTTATCTAGTAATGCTAGTATTATAAATAATGATATTAAACATATATCTATTATTATTAAAAATGTAATAGTTTGCTTTTTCTTTTGCTTTTGGCTTAAAGATATTTGTTCATTAATAACTTCCAGTTTTTCAGATATTACTTTTAAATCATTTGTTTCTTTTTCCTCTATATTTTCTCCAAGAATTTCACTAACTGGAACTTCAAAAAGTTCTGATATTTTTACTAGCATTTCAGCATCTGGAACAGATAATCCTGTTTCCCATTTTGAAATTGTCTGTCTCACAACATTTAATTTGATGCTTAATTCTTCTTGTGAAAGTCCTTTGTTTTTTCTTAACGTTTTTATATTATCTTTTAACATATTACACTCTCTCCTTTCATCAAGTTTAGTTTATTACAGATATGCCGTTGCTACAAGCAATATTTTTTTACATTTAATTTTGCTATTAATTGCAAATGAAAACTAACTATATTATATCAACAAAAACGGATTCTCATTTGTTTTATATCTTATATAGTACGATTATTTTTATTTTAAAACAACTACCATAATTATCTATTAATTTTTTCTATAGATTTAATTAAATCATATTTAGGAATAATCTTTATATTATTTTCAGAGTATTTTTCAGAGTTTGAGTAAAAGAAAAAATTTTATATACAACTTTAGGAGTTATTAATTGATTACAAGAATAATAAACTTGTGAGCAATTAACTTTCGTTAGTATTAATCCTTTTTAGAAAAAGTATTACTTTGGTATTTTATTAATTAATATATCTAATTCATTATTACAAATCTTCTTTTTTTAAATTAATTAATCTTTAATAAGCTTTGCATGAAGCACCAATCTTTTAGTTCCATTGGATGTACATGTTGATAATGTTAAAATATTATCATTTTCAGTAACCTTTACCTTATAATCATAAAAAGTTCTTATTCTTATAACATTTAAAAAATTCAAATAATCTTCTTTATTATTAAATTCCGTATTAATATAAAAATCTTCAGGTTCTATATTATAGGTAGAGAATATTTCATACCTATAAGTTCCACTTTCTGTTATTAAAGTAATTAGTCTATTTTCTAGATTATCATTCCATTCTTTATTATAAGCATTTCTTAAAGTTCCAAACATTGACCCATCTGCCGTATTATGGCCATAAATAACAATATTTTTATCAGTTCCATCAAATTTATTATGATAATCAGCAAATATCCAGCCAGATCTATTATATTCTTTATTAAAATTATGATTTAAATAATAATCATTATCATTTCCTTTAACTACAACATAATCTATCTTAGAATTATTAACTTTTAAATAAGCTACTGTATCACTATTCATTTGTTTTAGTTTATTAAAATCTACATTAAAAACTTCTTCTTCATTATTATCAATAGTATCATCTTCTTTTATAACTTTTTCTTTAACAATAACAAACTTTTTTAAATTATTCTTAATAGTATTATTCTTATTAACATTAACTTTCCAAATAATAATATTAGTAAAAGAATATATTGCAGTAATTAAACATATTATAGCAAGTATTATGACAAGTATATTTAATATATTTCTATATTTCAGCTTCAATCGTCTTTTTTCCATATACCCATCTTCCTTCCATACTATTATACACCAAAAAACAGGATTATTAAAATCCTGCTTAAGTTTTAATTAAATCTTTTTTTCTTAAAGTATAGTATAGTACCAGTAAGTCCTAACAAACTTAATCCCAACATTGAGATATAGAATAGAACATTATCACCAGTTTGAGGATTACTTATAATTTTAGTATCGGTGTATGTTAAGACATATGTTGAAAATCTATCAGCTTCAAATGTACCAGTATTGTCATTTATTTCTACATTTGTTTTAGTTACAAGATTATCATGTAATACATAAACTTCAAATGTTCTATTAATTTTTGAATTAATATTTAATAACTCATCTGGAATAGTAAATGATATATTTATAGGCTTATTTAATTCTGTTATTTTTACACTTTCTTCTTCATCCACTTTTTTAAATAAATTAACATCCAAATATCTTCCAATATTTACATTTGTTTCGATAGATTTTTCAATTATATCTCTATCAGCTTCTGATACAATATCAGTAATATCATTAACTTCTAAATATATATATATTTTTTTATTATCATGTAAAGCCTCTAATTCACTATCAGTAAGCTTTAATTTATTTAGTAATTCTTCAGAATTTAACATTAATTTTGCATTATGTGCATTTGGAGTTGCTGAATCTGTAATAATTACTAAACCACTGTTTATAATAGAGAATACTACTTCTTTTTGAATTCCTTCATAATTATCTTTAAATATTAAAACTGCTTTATAAGTTCCTACCTCTTTTGGAGCAGTTGTACTAGGGCCATATTCTATAGGATTAACTCCTACATATTGTATTTCATAATCTTTCCCCTCTATAAGAGTATTATTATCAAATTCTACTATTATTGTAGGCTTTTTTTCAGTACCATCATAAACAAGAATTTCTTCTTCTTTTTGTTTTACTGTTGGATACGTTATAACAACTGAAGAAATTATACTATCTCCACTATTTGCACCACTATCACCAATAATTTGATCACCATACTCAACAAAATATCCTTTTACACCATATACACTATGAACGGATTGACTATTCTCTGGGGCATCATTCCAACTACTTTTAATATTACTTCCTGCTTTTTTAGCTGCATATCCAACACCAGTTCTTAGTGATGTTAAACAGCTTTCTTTACTATAAATAGATTTATTTGGTTCATTGTTTGCCCAGTTAAAAAAATATCCTTTTTCTTCATTTTTTTTATAAACTCCAGAGCCTTTTCCTTCAAAGAACACTTGACCTCTTTCTGGACCATCTGCCCAATACCAAGTATTTGCACCACTATTTTTATTAAAAGAAGAATAATATAAAGAACCTTCTTCATCACCGTGAGTTAAAACAGTTCCTCCAAGCCATCCAATGGAATTAGATGCATTATATATAAATAAATCTTCTTCAAAACTAGTTACAGTTGCAAGATATCCTTGTCTTCCACCATAAGTTAATTGTTTTGCAAGATTATATGCATCCACCCATGAATGATTTTTACCTATATCAGTATATCCTACATATTGATAGTAATGTTGATTAGCTGCATAATAAAATGTTTTATTATTAATAATCTTATCAGATATAACTATTTGAATCATTTGACCATCAGAACAATTTTTAAATATAATCTCTTTAATATAATTACCGATTTCTTCTGGAGTTTTTCCACTTGGCATATTTATAACAGTAGAATAATTTGTACTTGCATCAGCACTTTTAATAAAACCATCTACAGTTGGTAGTTCTAACTCTATTGAAGAACCTTCTGCGTTTCCATTTGCTATTAAAATACTTTTATATAACTCAGTTCCTGTGCCATAGGCATCTACAAATTTTTGTGTTTTAAAATCGAATTTTCCAAAATAAAAATTTTCACCTTCTGCCTTAACTGATATATTATTAGCAAAAAAAAGTGCCATTATTATCAAAAAGAAACAACCAATCATCCTAATATTTTTTAATGTAATTTTCACTATATATCCACCTTTCACTCTCTACTATATAAATAGTATATCACTTTTTTATTTTTTTTAATAGTTAGAAAATCTATAATATTCAAATTAATGGGATAAATCTTTACTGTGGTTATTAGCTTTTTGTTTATCTGTTGTATACTCGTTTAAAGGTAATAAATATTGTGTAATGTATCATTTTATAGAATAATTATTAAGGTTTTATAGATTTTTTAATAATTATATGATTGCAAATATTACTAAAACAGAACACGTTCGTGTTCTGCCAGACTATTGTTAAATTTACTTTGTCAACAGTCTAAGGAACTTTCGCTTCCTAATATCTTAAAATTATGATTGTTTTATTATTCTAAATTATACTTTGCAATTGCTTCGCATAACCCATCATCATAAGCATAACATGGATATACATACTGTTCTTCATCTTTAGAATTTATCTCTTTTATATTAATTACTTGTATAAACATTATATCGTAATCTTCTGTTGTCTTACCTTCTTCTAAAATACCTTCAATTTCATACCACTTATCGGTTGTAATCTTATTATTATCATATTTAGCAATAAATCCTGTAAATTCTGCATCAGCTACACAGCAACTTATTGCATATTTTCCTATTGCAAAATATCCTTCTGGTAAGAACGATGCTTCCTTTAATGCAAATCCTTTAACTTTAATTGTTTTTCCTTTAAACTTATCAGCTTTTGGCTCAAATGTAATATAACTTGACAATTCATTATAATTTGCATCAATTATTTCAAAATATGGATTAGAAAAATCATAAGGTTCTGTAGTTTCTTCTATTTTAGGTTTTTCGCTAATTTCTTGCTTTTGTTCTTTAGTTATTTCTTCGGTTATTTTATTATCTTCTTTCTTAACTTTTACTTGTTTCTCAGTTTCTTTATCTTCAGTTTTAGTTCTAATTTCCATATTAAAATTAGTTGTTCTATTACTAGCAAAACTAGATGTTAATCTGCCATCTCCTGCAATTATTAACATTATAAGAGGTAGTATCAAAGCTAAATCACTAATCTTAAATTTATAATGAACTTTATTATTAAATAACATTATAAGACCAATAAGCATCATTGGAACTATTGATAATTTAATATATATATGCATTTGTGGTGCTAAAAACATTTTTAATTTATCAAAGAATACTACATAGCCAAATATACCTGAATATAACAAACATATTATTCCTAAATATCTTTTCATAGTATCTTCACCACCAATAAACTAAAAAAGAAGATAACTACAAATATTAATGTTATTAAAGTCCACGCAAAACTCTTTTTATAATTACCTAATAATACTATTGTATTTTTAATATCTATCATTGGTCCTAATAATAAATAGGCAATAATAGAACTTTCATTAAATGTTGAAAGAAGTGACTTACCTACAAATGAGTCTGATGTAGAACACAAAGATATTAAATATGCAAATAACATCAATACTATAATTGATAATACTTGATTATTATTAAATATAATTAAGATATTTCTTGGTAATAGCACTTGTACTAAACTAGCAAGTAAAGCACCGAACATTAAATATTTAACTACTTCAAATAAATCATAAGCAGTATGTCTACAAATAGATAAAATATCGTTTTTTAAAATATGATGCGTATGTTTTTCGTGATGACAATGATATTCTTCTTTAAAATCTTCATCAATTTTTTCTTCATGTTTATGACAATGACAGCATTCTTCATCTTCGCTTGTTAAATTATTTGTAATAACATCTCTTTTGCCAAATATTATTCCCATAATTATTCCAATTAATAATGCAATTAGAATTCCAAATAATAATCTATACCAGAATATTTCAGGATTGGTTCTATAAAAAGCATTATAAGTTGAAAGTAAAACAACTGGATTAATAATTGGGGATGCTAACATAAAACTAATAGCAACATTAATAGGAACTTTTTTCTTTAACAACCTTTTTGATACAGGAATAACTGCACAATCACAAGCTGGTAAGAAAAAACCTAGAAACACGCCAACAATAGATCCTAACACTTTATTTTTAGGTATAATTTTAGCAATTGTTTCATTTGATACATAAGTTTCAATAATCGATGATATCAGTGATCCTAAAAGTAAAAATGGCAAACTCTCAAAGAATATCGAAGTAAATATTATTGAGATATTTTTTATCATATCCATGTTTTCCTCCGTTCTTATATTACTAAATCAACTATAATACCAATAATATCCCCAACAAAATAAATAACTGATAAAATAATTAAATTTTCTTTTATATTTTTGTTTGTTTTAAATAGTAATAGAATAAAGACCTTATTTATCAACTAATATATAAATTGTAGTTAATCAATTTTTATCTTTAACTTGATTATAAATATCATTAATTGTAAATTCTTTCTTTTGATGTTTTATAGCATTAAGGATTATATCTTTTTGTTTAGTATTATAAGATTCACTTCTTGCCATATAATCATTCCTTCCAATTTGAAAATGATTTTCATATTCAAATTATACATTTTATTTTATATTATTGCAATAGAAAAGACCAAACTTATCGCTTGATCTATCATAATATCTTAATCTTACGATTAACCACTTATAAATGGTATTCTTATTAAAAATGCTAAGATCAAACCTATTATTAAACTGATTCCTATATTCATTGGTTTCTTATATAAAACTATACAAGTAGCTATAAATGTAAGTGTGTATAAAACTCCT
>CAJOQL010000051.1 GCA_905236935.1 uncultured Bacilli bacterium | reverse complement strand
TTAAAATCTTTAATTATATATTTTAAAACTTTTAATTCGGTTTTTGTTAATATTGTTAATATTTCTTGCTCTTTTGAAATTTTGTTAATATTATTTTCAATAAGATTTTTAATAATATTTTTTACTTTATTAATTATAATATCATCATTATCTAATATAATAATTTTTAAATATGTAAAAAATTCATCATTAATTATATCTTGATATTTAGGATTGATAATTTTATAAGGAGATAGTATTGAATTAAATAAATCTGATTTCATATTTAAAGTGGAATCAATTAAACTTCGTATATCAATAGTATTTTGATAAAAAGATATATTATATAGTTCTTCTTCTGTAGGTAAATAACATGCGGTTGCTGGTATAGTAATTAACGAATCTGGAATAACTGAACTATAACCAGGATCTGCCGCCACTCATAAAATTCTATCTTCTCCATATTGATTACAAAAATTATCATATTGCTTTTGTAAATATTGTTCCATATTTATGTTCCTTTCTTCAATTTTCTTCCTATTTTATATATATTTTTTTAAATTATAACATATTTTTTATAAAAAGTCAACAATGCAAAAATATTGATTTTTTATTATTTTTATTATATTATATATATAAATATTAAAAAGAAAGGTAAGTGATTAAAAATGATAGATTTTAATGTAAAACATTTTATGCAAACTTTTAATTCAGGAAATCTTAATGGTTTTGATATTATGTTAATGGAAAGTGATAAAAATGCAAATAAACTTATTCAACAATTAAAAAATATAATTGATTTATATCCAGTAGGAACAGATTATTCAGCTATTGATTTAGTGTATAATGATGAAAATCTTACTGAATTAGATAAAAAAAGAGTGCAAACAGCAATTAAAAAATATATTTTAGAAAAAATAACTGGGTGCGTATAATCTAGATTGATTTTTTCTAAAATTTTTGCTATAATAAAAATATAAAAAAATGAAAGGAGAAATATTAAAAATGGAAAATAAAAAAATGACAAAAAAAGAATATTATGATTTGATTAAAAATGTAATAGCAGAAGCTAACATAGAAATGAAAGATGAGCTAATAGAATTTATTGATAAACAAAAGGCTCAAATTGAAGCTAAAGCTGAAAAAGCAAAAGCTAGAGCAGCAGAGAAAAAAGAAAATGGAGATGAACTAAGAGATCAAATTAAATCTCTTTTAACTAATGAATTACAAACTGTTGATGATATTACTAATCAAATTGCTAATGAAGAAGTTACAAGAGCTAAAGTAATTGCTAGATTAGGTCAATTAGTAAAAAATAATGAAGTTGAAAAAACAGATATAAAAGTGGATAGTAAGACTGTTAAAGCTTATAAATTAGCTGAATAATATTATAGGTGGCAAATAACCACCTTCTTTTTATAATAAGAATGGAGATATAATGAAATATTGTTTAAATTATAATAAAGATACTCAAGGTAGTAAAAGTATTAATGAAGTAAATGAATGAACTATTAAATATAATAGTAAAGATACAACTTTATTAACTTTTTTGGATTTACATAAGAATAAAAGAATTAATTTATATATTGAAGATGAAAATATAAATTTTACTTTTTTAACAGAACTATGTAACAAATATTCTAATTTATATATAAAATTTAAAAGTGAATATTATCTTGATATTATTTTAAAAAATAAACCAAATTTTAAATTTTTCTTAGATATATGGATAAATGATTGAGATACTTTAAATGGTATATTACAATTAGGAGTTACAGATGTTTATATTGTAGAAAATTTAGCTTTTGAAATAGATAAAGTTGCAGAATTGGTGCATTTATTTGAGGCAGAAACGAGAATTTATGTAAACATAGCTCAATCTAAATGGAACAACACTCCAGCGTTAAAAAAATTTTTTGTAAGACCAGAAGATATAGAAGATTACAATGAATATGTAGACGTAGTTGAATTTTATAATGTTGACAAGCAAATTGATATATATTATGATATTTACAATAAGAAACAAAAGTGGTTTGGAAAATTAAATGAAATTATATTAGATTTTAATTCAGAAATTGATAATAAATATATAATTCCTAGATTTGCGGAAATGCGTATCAAATGTGGTAAAAATTGTTTAAAAGGAGGACATTGCCGCAGATGTGAAATTATAGAGGAATTATCTAATTCTCTTGAAAAAAGTAATTTAATAGTCAAAATAGATAAAAAAGAGGAAAAATTAAATGAAGATTAGTGATATATTAAAAAGTAAAAATTTAGATTTTGCTTCTTATATGGGATTACAGTTAATTATGATGGCTTTTGGAGATCAAGAATTAAATTTTCAAAAAATAAAAAGAGAACATCCAGATTTAAGTGAAATAATTAATAAAATAGAGGAGGAAACAAATAATGGCTAGACGGAGCTGAAAGCAAAGCAACTATAACTAAAATTATATTAGATACTTTTGCAGGATCATTTTTATATAATGATGGTAAAGAAATTAGGATCCCAATACAAGAAAATGGTGAGGAAATTCAAGTAAAGGTAACATTAACCGCAGCTAAAGAAAATGTATATTCTGGGCAAGATAATGCAATACCAGGCATTTCCGCACAAGAGAATATTATAAATAATCAGTCTATTGAACATAATATTGTAGAACCTACACAAGAAGAAAAAAATAATGTAAAAAAACTAATGGAAACATTTGGTTTATAAAACAATAGCATATTTGCTATTGTTTTATTTGTTTTTTTATAAAAAATATTATATAATAGATATATAAAAAATAAGTATAGGGAGGTTTCATATTATGGATGATAATGAACAAAATGTATTAATACCAAATTGGTGGGTAGTATATATTGATGATTATAATATAAAACATTTAACTCCAGTACAAGATATAAATTCTTTACAATATTTGCAAAATAATTATTATGCTACAATAGTGAGGTATAAAGAGGCATAATTTGACTTTTCATAAAAATTTTGATATAATAATAGTTATAAGATATCAAGATGTTTTATTTTTAAGGAGGTTTTAGTATGTCTAATATTAATGATTATGATAAATTAATTGATATGTTTTTCCCATTTTTTGATTGGGATAAAAAATCATATAAATTCAATAGAGAAGAAAAGGATATGCATCCTTATTCTATTAAAAACGGCGAAAAAGAAGTACTTATTACACACAATATCCTAGGTATCGATAAAAAAGACCTAAAAATTACTAATGAAAGTGAAAATGGAACAACTTTTATATTAATTAAAGGTAAAACTAAAGATTCAATATCAGGTAAAGAATATTCAATTGATTCAAGGTTTGCTCTTGATGATACTCAATTAGATTTAACTGGTATTAAAGCTACTGCACAAAATGGATTGCTATATATAACAATTCCCACAAAAAGAAAAGAAGATAAAAAAGAAAGTAAAAATATAGAAATATCTTAATAAAAGCATATGATTTTTTAATCTTGATATCTTATTCCTAAATGCGCCCATAGCCAAAATAGCTAAGGCAAAGCTCTGCAAAAGCTTGAGTGATGGTGCAAGTCCATCTGGGTGCTCCATATATTTTTAATTGATTTTTATTAAAAAATATATTATAATTATTATATAGGAAGGTGATAAATATGAGTTTATCAAAAGCTATAAAATCTGGAAAAGAACATCGAATTGAGTATGGAACAAAAGGGCAACCATATTGTAAAGCTGTTGATAAAAGTTGTAGAAATCATGGTGATTGTCCTTGGTGTAAAGGAAATAGATTAAATAAATATAAGAATTTGGACAAAATATCTCAAAAAGAATTAAGAAATTTTGATAAATAAATACAAGGTGGTTGGTCAGAGCCGAGTGCAGAAAGCACCTTATAAAAATAAACACGGGGTTACGGCATTTATATATCGCGGAGGTGGTGCAACGGCAGCACACTGGGCTCATAACCCAGAGACGAGGTTCGAGTCCTACGTCCGCAACCACATTATTATAAATAGTAAAGTTTTATTCTTTTACTAATAAAAGAATTTTATATAAAAGGTTAAGTCTTTGAATCAGACCATCTATCCTAAAATAAAAGATGATAAGTATTCCGTAGACTGGTTACAGTTGATCCCCAACGAAAGTGAAGTAATAAAAAAACTGATTTTACAACATTTAAAGGAAGCTGGTACTCCTTATAAGCCAGTAGGGCTGAGTTAACACTAACCTTTTCGCGGTTTGGTCTATAAGTACCTCAAAATGGGAAACTAATAGGTGTTAAGTATTTTTCTTTGATTTTTTATAAAAAATAATATATAATTATTATAGAAAATAAAAAGAAGGAGAATGAATATGGAAATAAGATATGAAAATTTTTGGGAAACTGAATATCCTTTTAGAAAATTTTTACAATCAATTTTTCCTACATATAAAACTAAATATTCCTTAACTGGCGATGGTATTTTTAATTTAGTTATTATTAATAATAAAATATATGAAATTAAATATACAAAAGCTATGGCTATGGGTTCCAATGACACTCATAAAATAGATAATGATAAGAAATATATTATTGATACTATTGTTAATAATCTAAAAACAGATAAAATTGCAATTTTTGGTGGAAAATATATTACTTTTCCTATTGGTCAATGGGTTGCAAAAGTAGAAATTATCAAAAAATTAAAAATGCCGACTTAAGTATTTATTGCCGAGTAGGCGAACTGGTAGAGCCACCAAGCTTTGACCTTGGAGTTTGTATGTTCGAGTCATACCTCGGCAGCCATAGATTTTTAAGATTATAAAAATTATTTGATTTTTATAAAAAAATATAATATAATAAATATAGAAAAAGACACATACAGCATCTTTTTATTAGGTCTGCTAAACCCGAAGTCGTAGGTTCGAATCCTACACTGGGAAATACATTGTCTGGTTTCCTAGTTAACTCAGTTGGTAGAGTGCGTAAAAAGTGTCTTGTATATATGGGGCTATAACATAGTGGCTAGTGTGCTAGCCTTGCAAGCTGGAAACCTGAGTTCGACTCTCAGTAGCTCCACCAATAGGTTATATGTAAATGAAAATTTGCTTATAACTACCTATATCACAAAACCTTCCTATTATAATGTGATGTGCGGCAACCGGTTTTACTTCTTGAATCTCGGTTAATGATTCATTAACTGGTTTCCGCAATTTTTATTTATGGGGATGTATTTGGTTTTGACAGATTATTAGATAGATTAATTGCAAGTAGTTAAGATAGTCTGGAAACTATAAAAATGACTATAAAATAAAATAAACGCTAACGAAGAATTAGTAGCTGCCTAAGAATAGGCACATTATTTAAAAAGTAGTTATCGCTTTTTAAAATAATGTTATAAGGATAACTGTACTCTGGACATTGCTTTTTGAGATAGAGTCGAGGTATAAACATAGAAGGCATTTTATAATTTTTTGTTTATTGTAAATTATAAAATAAAGCTTAAACAATAGACTAAACTTGTAGATATTGATTTCGAAGGTAATTTGGACGAGGGGTCAGCACCCTCCATCTCCACCAATGTAAAAATATAGCAATAAAAGAGAGGTAAGTGTGATGTTAAAAAATATTTTAGATATTTATAAACAAATTGAAGATAAATTAGATGAAATAGATTGGGATTCTTTTATAAAGAAAGAAAAAGAAGAGCGTATGCAAGGACAATTAAGAGTAGCTAATAAAAATTATTGTAATTGGTTAGTATCTTTTTTAGATAATTTATACGAGTCTTTTGATAGTGAATGTTGGTCATACAAAACTCTAAAACATAAAATAGATTTTTCTGAAATAGATGAAAGAAATGTAACAGATTTAGAACACTTTTATCTTTTTTTACACATTGTTGCAGATAAGCAAAGAGTGAAAGAATATTATGATGATAGTATATTTGAAGAGTATGAATATGTTTTTAAATATAATAATCAATATTATAAATGAAATACATTAATTGGGCAAGGCTCTGTTACAACTATTTCAAAAACAATTAAACCAATTTTTGCTTTTATTGATTTAGATTTATATTTTGATAATATTGAGAGATAGTAAAAAGGTTATTACGATACTCTGATAAGGTATTGTTCTGAGTTCGATTCTCAGTCTCTCAACCATATGTTAAACATAGTACATTATATTAATTTAATAAATAAATTAATTATTTCCTATTTAATTGAAAAGAGTTTTTCATTTTATTCTCTTAAAAAAAAATAAAATGCTTCCTTCCTTCCTTCTTTCTGGAGCAGGTTTGGTGTAATTATGCATAGCTCCTTTACATACATTTGATTATTATAAAAATATATAATAAAATGTATTATAGAAAATAGAAAGACATATACAGCAATTTTTAATAAATATTTGGGATATATTTAAAAGAAGTGTCTTGTAAATAGTGCGGGCTGTCTCACGCACGGCAAGTTAAAGTTTTTCTGCCAAATAGACCAGACCGATTTTGTTAGGTTCGGGCGTAAGGAAACCTAGCCGCCGCTATGGTGTTTAGAGATAGATGGTTGCTTAGCTATTGCTTATCCATAAACTGAAGGAATAGCAAAAACTTATATGCCGACTTAGCACAGTGGTAG
>CAJOQL010000050.1 GCA_905236935.1 uncultured Bacilli bacterium | reverse complement strand
GTTTTAGTTATATTGATTTAATTGCATTATTAGTTTCTTCATTTTTATTATTTATATTTGCTGAAACTAAAAAAACTATTAATAGGTCAGAAGGATTTATATTATTAGTTTTATTTGTAATTTATTATATTTTTGTTTTTGTTTTATAGTGTTTTATTTTAAGAATTGGTGATTGTTTTAAAGGAGAATGATAAATTCTCTTTTTTGATGTTTATTTAATAATTAAAATTTGAAAAATTATTAATGTGAATTTTCCGTTTACTTATTTTTCTTTAACAATTTGCAATAATAAATATTGGAGTGGTATTTATGTTGAAAGAATATAACTTCAATCCAAACATTAGGGAAGTTGTATGCAAAAATATAAAAAAGTATCGTAAAGAGAAAAATGTTAGATTAATGGATTTAGCAGAAGCCATTAATGTAACACCTGATTATATTAGAAGAATGGAATCAAAGTCAGGTATTAAAAATATTTCTTTAACGACACTTTATAAAATTGCAGTTGTTCTTGATGTTAATATGGATAATTTTTTTGAAGAGTAGATTTTAGTGCTAGCTTTTTTCTATCTCTTCTATTTTTATGGGATTTTTATTTTTTATGTAAATAGAATAATTATTTTTTAATATATTTTGAATGTTATTAAAATCTAAATCATTATATTTTGGCATATCATTTGCTAAATGTTCTAGAGCTTGTTTATAAAGCTTATCAAATGTATAATTACTCCATATTGCATTGTTTTTATATAATGCCCATATCATAAATGCAAAAAAGTTGTTAATTAGGTAGTTTTGACAGTAACTTACAATAATTTTTTCTGAAGGCTCAATTAGTTGGTAAAATTGATCATCTCCAAGTTCTTGTATTTCTTTTTTCTCTCTAATCATTGCTCACCTCCTATTTTATAATTTTAAATTATTATACTTTGATTTACAATGAATTAGAATTAATATCGTATTTTATCATATAATTATTTTTAAAATTTTTACTATGTAATTTTGATTTTAAGGTATTTTAAAAGAAGTGAAAAACACTTCATTATTATTATATTATTTTTCTATTCTACCACATAACCAATCTAAAGATACATTGTAATCTTTAACTATTTGAAGTGCAAAAGCTGTAAGTATGATAGTTTTACCATTTTCATAAGCACTTATGGTTGATTGAGAGGTATTTAATGCTTTAGCTAAATCTTTTTGAGTAATTTTTTCATCAACTCTTAAATTTTTAATTTGTTTACCAATTTTTTTAGAATTCAAATTGTATTTATTATGATTTGATTTGCTTGTTCTGGTAAGTCCGATTACATAATCCATTGTAACGTCAAAATAATTGCAAAGTATGGTTAATTTTTTTAATGGAATTAATTGTTCAACTGTTTCCCATCTAGAATAATTAGTTTGGGTAGTTTTAAGTATTTCTGCCATTTCACTTTGAGTTAAAGAAGCCTCATCTCTTATATCTTTTAATCTTTCTGAAATCATTGTACTAATTGAATTCATTTAAACTATCACCTAACGCCATTTTCCCATTTTAAAGAAAAATATTTGCCGTTTATGCAATATTACGATATTTGTGATATTATATATTTAAGTTAATGGAAAGAAGGTTAAAATGGATTTTTTATCGTATGTTGGTGTAGGTTTAATCATTTCATTGATTTTTATAGTTATAACAATGATACAAAGAGACCGGTATGTAGAATTACAAGTTAAATTATCATTGTTAAAAGATGAATATGAAGAAAAATATAAAGAGAAATATAATAGATTAATAGATGAAAATATTGAATTAAAAAAATATAAGACTTTATATGAATTGGAGTGTAGTAAAAGAAAAAAATAATGGTATGCAATTTCTTTTGTGGAACATAATATAACTAGGAGGAATTATGACACAGAAAGAATTATTATATGTTGAAGATGCTATTTCACATGAACAAAGTATTATTTCAATTTTAAATGAAACAATAAATTTACTTGAAGATGAAAAATTAGTTTCATTTATGAATAAGGAACTAAAAAAACATGAAAATATGGAAAAGAAGTTAATTAGTTTATTGGAGGATTGTATTAATGAATGATAAATTATTAATGGAAAATTATTTATTAGTTTTAAAAAGTACAATGGAAGTTTATGTTCATGGTACTTTAGAAAGTTCTAATAATTCAGTTAGAGATGTTTTAAAATATGGTTTAGATGAAACAGCAGCCCATCAAGCAAGAACTTATGATGAGATGACTAATTATGGTTGGTATACTATAAATAATGTAAAATCTAATGTTATAAGTCAAACTTTAAATAAAGTTGTTAATGCAAACTAGAGTAATCTAGTTTTTATTATGGTAAAATATTATTATCTTTTAATGTTATTTTAATGTTTATATTATATTTTTAAATAGGTGGGATAAAAATGAGAATATTAGTTATTGAAGATGAAAAAAACTTAGCTGATGTTATTGCATCAACACTAGAAAAAGAAAAATATTTAGTTGATGTTTCTAATGATGGGGAAGATGGTTTATATAATGCTTTATCTGGTGTGTATAATTTAATTGTTTTAGATGTTATGCTTCCTTATGTTAATGGATTTGAGATATTAAAACAAATTAGGGAAGAAAAGATAGATACTAAGGTAATTATGCTTACTGCTAAGTCAGAATTAGATGATAAGTTAAATGGACTTAATCATGGGGCTGATGATTATATGACTAAACCATTTCACATTGAGGAACTTATTGCTAGGGTTAATATTCAATTAAGAAAAAATGAGAATAAAATTGTTTCAGATTCATTAGAGTATCATGATTTAAGATTAAATTTAAAGAATTCTACAATTGAAAATATTAATACTGGTGAGAGCATTTCAGTAGGGTTAAAAGAGTTACAATTGATTGAATATTTAATAAAAAATAAAGATATTGTTGTTTCTAAAGAGCAGATATATGATAAAATTTGGGGACTTGAAAATGAAATAGAGTCAAATAATTTAGAAGCATATTTATCATTTATTAGAAAAAAACTAAAATTAATTGAATGTAAAGTTAATATTAAAGCTATGCGAGGTATTGGTTATAAGTTTGAGGTACAAGATGAAAAAATTAGCAAATAAAACATTTTTAACTCTTTTTATTATTTTAAGTTTATTTCTTTTTACAATTCTTTTTATTTTTAATTATCAAAATTATATAAGGGAAAAAAGCAATTTAGTTAATAATTTAAATAGATTAAGTACTGAAATTGGTCCTAAAGTAGAACAAAAACCGGATGATTTTGAATTTAAAAATGAAAAAACTGATAATCATTTTAAACGATTTATGGATGCAAATATTTATACTGTTAGGGTTGATAATAATGAAATTTCTGATATTTTTAGTCATGCAATGGATGATAATGTTAGTGATGAAATAAAAAAAGTTGCTTCAAATATTTTGCAAAATAAAGAAAAGAAAAAAATATTTATTGGTAATTTATATTCAAATAGATATTCATATCAATATGAGAAAGATATTGTAATTAGTGATAATTATGATATTAATACTAGATTGACTAATTCTTTAAAATTATCAATTATTATATTTTTCTTAGGTGAGTTAATATGTTATGTAATAAGTGTATTTCTTTCTAAATGGCTAGTTAAGCCTGCTGAGACAAGTTATAATAAGCAAAAAGAATTTATAGCGGATGCTTCTCATGAATTAAAAACTCCATTATCTGTTATTATTGCAAGTACTGAAGCATATGAAAAAGATAAAGATGATAAGTGGCTTAACAATATAAAAAATGAGTCAGAAAGAATGAATTCATTAATTAGAAATTTATTAGATTTGGCAAAGTTAGATTCAGATAATTTTAAAATTCAATATGAGATAATTGATTTATCAAAATTGTGTGAAAAATTAATTTTAACTTTAGAAAGTTTAATGTATGAAAAGGATATTAAGTTAGAATATAATATTGACGATGATATAAGATTTAACTGTAATAGTGATGAAATTAAAGAACTTATTACAATATTATTAGATAATGCTATTAAACATAGTGTAAAAGATGGAAAAATAATTGTTAATTTGAGCAAAAATAACGATAAGATATATTTAGAAATAAAGAATAAGGGATTACCTATTCCAAAGGGGGAAGAAGAAAAAATTTTTGAAAGATTTTACAGAGTTGATAAATCTAGAAATACTTCTGAAAATAGATACGGATTAGGTCTTGCAATTGCAAAATCAATAGTAGAAAGACATAATGGAAAGATTAGTGCAAATTCTACTGATGATTATACTATTTTTAAAGTGATATTTAAAAAATAATTATTTGATAAACATAGCTATTTAATACTAGAGGCTATGTTTTTTTAGTTATTAATTAATGAAAAATTGCTTCTAAAACAATCTGAGTGTATAATTTGTGTTGGGTGGTAATATGGGAAGAAAGTTATTTTGTGATATTAGTCCAACTACGTATAAAATATCAGTAAAAAAAGAAATCTTTTTAAGAAATATTAAAGACTTTTTTAGTAGAGAAAAATTTGCTAAAGATAAATATAATGGGGAACTACCTAATTTGATTAAAGGCCATAGATCAGTTTTGGTAAGAAAACTTTATGGTGTTGATATAAAACTTCAAGAAAACAAAGTTACGAATATAGAAATTGCTTGTAAAAAAATAAATGGTATTATAATTCATCCTGGAGAGACATTTTCTTATTGGCAAATGGTTGGAAATCCTACAAGAGAAAATGGCTTTGTAGAAGGACTTGTAATTGGCAGAGGTGGTTTTTATGCTGGAGTAGGTGGGGGACTTTGTCAAATGGCTAATATGATTCATTATTTAGTTTTAAATAGTCCACTTAAAACTACTGAACTTCATCATCATTCCGACGCTTTGTTTCCAGATGAAAGAAGACGTGTTCCTTTTGGAACTGGAACTTCTGTTAGATATAATAATGTTGATTATAGGTTTAAAAATACATTAAACCAAGATGTTCAGATATTAGTTTGGTGTGAAGATGGGGAACTATGTGGTGAACTTCGTAGTGAAAGCCCAATTAATTATCGTTATAAATTAGTAGAAGAAGATCACCATTATAAAAAAGAAGGCAATGATTATTTTCGAATAAGTAAAGTATATCGAATTACAATAGATAAAAAAACAAATAGTGAGATTAAGAAAGAACTAATTTTAGATAATCATTCAATGGTTATGTATGATCATAGTTTAATACCAGAAAATCAAATAAGGAATGATTTATGATTAATAGACTTATAAATATATTTAAAGATAATAAAGATAAAATTGCATATATCAATGGCAATGATCAAATTACTTATGGAGAATTACTAAATAAAGCAATTTATTATGCTGATATTTTAAAAAGACAGGGGAATGAACCTATAGCGATATATGGACATAAAAGTCTTTCTATGTTGATTGGAATTGTTTCGAGTTTAATTGCTAAAAGAGCTTATGTTATTCTTGATATATCAATTCCATTAGAAAGATGCGAAAAAATAATAAAACTTACATGTGCTAGTTTGGTTATTAAAACGGAAGCAATAGATGATTTTTCAGTACCAACTAGATATTTAGAAGATTTAAAAGAATATCAAAACTTAAAAATTAAAGAAAATAAAAATACTACTGCATATATTATTTTTACTTCAGGTTCAACTGGAGAGCCTAAGGGTGTTCCTATTAGTTATGATAATCTTATAAATTTTATTAATTGGATAAGTTCAATTTTTGATACTAGTAATCATCTACAAGTATTAAATACTGCAAATTTTAATTTTGATTTAAGTGTGGCAGATATTTTTTATTCTATATATAATGGACACACAATACATACTTTTAATAAATTAGATTATTATGAAGTTTTTAATTTGATAATAAATATTAATATGGTAGTATGTACTCCATCTTTTATTAGACTATGCTTATTAAATAAAGAATTTAATGATAAAAATTATCATCAATTAAAATATATTTATTCTTGTGGAGAAAAGCTAGATGTAAAACTTGCTAAAACTATTTTGGAAAGGTTTCCTGAGGTAAAACTTTTTAATGCTTATGGGCCAACTGAAGCTACATCAGCTGTTTGTGGAATATTTATTAATAAATCAATGTTAAATGATAAAATATTGCCTGTAGGTTTAATTTCTAATGCTGCAACTAAAATTACAATTGAAAATAATGAGATAGTATTAAAAGGTGATAGTGTTTTTGATGGATATTTAAATTTACAAAAAAATAATTGTTATAAAGAAAATGGAATTAATGTATATAAAACTGGTGATTTGGGATATATTAAAAATGATATGCTTTATTTAACTGGTAGATTAGATAATCAAATTAAATATAGGGGATATCGAATAGAATTAGAAGAAATTGAAAATGTTTTAAATGAGATTGATGGTGTTGATTGTGCAATTGTGGTACCTATACGTGATAATGAAGGTATAATTAAAAATTTAAAATGTTATGTTGAAGGAAAAGCAAATAAAGAAAATATTTTAGTATTTTTAAAAAAGAAATTACCAGATTATATGATCCCTAAAACATTTGTATTTTTAGATAAAATACCAATTAATGAAAATGGTAAAATTGATAGAAAAAGGATGATGGCTAATGATAGATGTTTGTAAGATTTTATATGAAATAAGTGAAGATGATTCTGTGTTAGATCCTGATTGTGAACTTATTGAAAGTGGAATATTAGATTCTTTTGTTTTTATATTGTTTTTTTCAAAACTAGAAGATTTAGGAATTGAAATTTCACCAACTAGAATTAACAAAGAAGTATTAAAAACACCTAGAAGAATACAAAAATATTTAGATGAGTATTTAAAAAATAAAAACAATTAAATTATAAAAATTTTAATAATTAATTAGAGTAGATTTTAAAAATATGTAAATACTAAAATTAGAGGTTTATATGAGGAAAATACTAATTTTAGGATTTATGTTATTTTTTTTATTTGGGTTGTTATTATCAATTAAGAGTAACAGTACTTATAGTTATTTAGATTGTTATAAAAAAGAATTTAAATTAAAAGAGATAACAACTTTAAGTTTAAATAAGTATATTAATGAAAATAAATATGAATTAATAAGTTTTTGTTCATTTGATATGTGTTATACAAAAAAAGAAGATACTATAAATGAAAGTATCTCTAATTTTAAAAAGATGTTTGATAAATATTTATCAGAAGATGATTATAATGAGTTAAATATAAAGGGGTATCCAATAACATCAATAACTATTTATGATTGTTAGTATTTTATTATTTCAATATCTTTTTTATTGTCTTTTATTAATTCTTTTATAAATGAGGAATAATTATAATAGGGAACTAATAAGTAAACATTATTTTTTGAACGAGTAAGGGCTACATAAAAAAGTCTTCTTTCTTCTTCAAAGGGGTATTCGTCTTTAGTAATTATTAAGTCTAGTAAATAATGATTTTTTAACTTTGTTGGAAGTGAATTAGCTTTATTTTTTAAATTTATAATTATGATATTATCGTCTTCTAAGCCTTTGGATGAGTGAATGGTTAAAAATTTTATATTTTCATTTTCAATAATATTAAAATTTTCTTTATCCTTATTATTTCGACCTAAAATAGTAACTTTCCCGTTAATATTGTTAAGTACTTTTTGTACAATAGATTTTTCATCTTTATAAAAAATTATTTTAATTGGTTTTGATACATCTTTTAAGCAAATTGTATTTTTTATAATTTGTTTTTTATTTTTCATAATAAATTTATTGGCTATATTGATTAAGGATTGATTATTTCGATAATTATAATCGAGATTAATAATAGTTAAATTAGGTAAATACTTTTTTAAATTAATGAAAACATCTAAGTTACAGCCATTAAATCTATAAATAGATTGATAGTCATCTCCAACAGCAAATAATTTAGCATTATTTTTTTTAATTATTTCATAAATAAGATTAAATCTAACAATAGAAGTATCTTGAAATTCATCTATTATAATAAATTTATATTTAGTTTTAATTAAGCCATCCTTTATTTTTTTTGTTGCTAAGGTTATCATATCATTAAAGTCTAAATATCCTGATGCATTTAATTCATTTTGGTAGATGGTATAAATATCTAATATAATTTTTAAATAATCTTTTGTAATAAAGTGCTTTTTTTGATATAAATCAAATAAATAATAGATATTATCATAATTAGATTTATATAAATTAATAAATGTGTTAATTAGTTTTTGAAGATTATATAAATCGATTTCTTTTAGCATTCTTTTAATTTTTTTATTGATTATTTTATGATATTTACCATAAGAATTTAAATATTCATTAATAATATAGTCTAAATAGTTATTTGGCGTTATAGAAATATTATTATCTTCTTTTAATAGGTCTAATCCTAATTTATGAAATGTTTTTATATTAACATTAGGATAATTAATTTTCTTTTTAATATCATTTACTGATTCATTAGTAAAAGAGATGACTAATATTTCATCTTCTTTATAATAGTTATTTTCGATTAAATAATCAATTTTATTGATAATAGTAAATGTTTTACCAGAACCTGCTCCAGCAATTAGTAAAGTATTATCGAGAGATTTAACAGCTTGTAATTGTTTTTCATTCATATGATGAATAATATATGATAATTAAGTATTTAAGTCAATAATTCTTAAATTATATTTTAAATAAAGTTATAGTTTTACTATCTCTTTATCCATAAGTGAATAAAGGTATGTATCTACTTTTTTATTTGTTTTAAATTCAATGAATTTTTTATATCCATCTAATTGTTTAATGTAAGCTTCATCAAGGGTATTTTTAAGCTTATAGTCAATAATATCAATATGTTCTGGATACTCAAGTATTAAGTCTATAATACCATGCTTACTTTCATTATTACTTTCATAAATAAATTCGTATTCTTTATAGATAATTGCATTTTTGATATTTGCAAGTAGTTTGCTTTCAAGAAGTCCTTTAATTATTTCAGTTTCAAAATTATTATAAATTGCTAAATTAGGATTTAAAAAATCTAAATTTTCTAATATATAATGCATTTTAGTTCCTAAGTTTAGATTGTTTATTTCTTCTTCAGAATAAATTATCTTTTTGCTTTTAGAATAGTGGGATTCATTAATAATTTCTAATTTTTTTTCTGCACTATTAACTAAAATATTTTTTCCTTTTGGAAGATTATTTATTGATATAGAATTATTAAATTTATAATTTTGACTTATTTCAGGTAATTCAATATTTTTAATAAATGGTTCAATATATTTGTGACATGAATTTAAAATACTAGTAAATGAATTATAGGTAATTCTTGTTAAATAATCTACTAATTCATTTTCATCATAAGTATCAATTATATCTTCTTTTAAAGAAGTAACCATAATCATTTTTTCTTTAGCTCTAGTTAAGGCAACATAAAATAATCTTATTTTTTCTGAAATTTCATCAATATTATATTTATCTTTATTTAAAATATTTACAAAGGTAGGTATAAATCCATTATCATAATTTGGTAAAATTAATCCATAATCACTACTTAAAATAATTCTTTTAGTTATGTCCATGGTATTGAATTTTTCATCTAATCCAGCGTAGTAACAGATTTTATATTCTAATCCTTTTGATTTATGAATATTTGTAATTGTAACTGAATCTGAATCTGTAATAATTCCAGGTATTTTAATACTTTCATTATCATTAATTAATGAATTTAGATAATCATTAATTTCATAGATACTAGTTCCTACTTTATCAAGTTCAGAAAATTTATTTATTAAATTATTAATTACAATAGTACGATGATTAGTTTCAGAAATTGTTATCATTTTATCATAAAAGTTAAATTTATCAATTATCAAATATAAAATTTCTTTATTGTTTAATGAGTCAATTTCGTAAGATATTTCTTTACAGATATTATAAATTTCAGTATTTTTAATTTGATAATTGGTTATAATATCATATATTTCTTGATCCGATTTTTCAAGCAAATAGCTTCTTGCAATAGAGGTATAATATAAATTTGTAGAACTATCAAATACTCCATTTTTAATGTTAATAATAAAAGCAATTATGTTATTTATAAGTAAAACTTCATCATTTAATAAAATATCATCATCTTTATAAACATTTAAAGAAACTTGAAGATAGTCAAATATTTTTTTATATGTGTCAAAATGCTTTGTACGATCTAGTAAAATGCAGAAATCTTTATAAGTACATGGTCTTAAAGTTTTATCAAAAACTAAATATTTATTTTCAACTTTATTCTTAATATCTTTTGCAATAATAAATGCTTCTATTTCGACATTTTGATATTTCTTTTCTGAATTATCATAATTATATATTTCTAAATTATTGTTATATCCATTATTACCAGCTTGTTCAAAAGATTTGTTGCCATAAATTAGTTGGTGTTCATTTACATAATCAGCGTTACCTATATTAATATCCATAATATGATTAAAAATATGATTTATACTTGATAATACTTCACCTCTTGAACGGAAGTTTTCATTTAAATCAATTTTATAACCATTGTCATTATTTTTATATTTGTCATATTTGATTTTAAAAATATTTGGGTTTGCATTTCTAAAGCGATAGATAGATTGTTTAATATCTCCTACCATATAAACGTTATTGTTTTCAATTAAATTAACAAATTCTTCTTGAACATCACTTGTATCTTGATATTCATCAATCATAATTTCTTTGTAATGATATTTTAAATATGATTTAACATCAGGATATTCTTTAATTAATTTAATGGCAAGTTTACTAATATCTCCAAATTCATACGCACTATATGTTTCTTTATATTCTATTACTTTAGTGGATAATCTTTTGATTATATCAACTATAACTACAGCATATTTTTTTGTTTCTAATAGGTTATTAATCATAGATTCTTTTGAGTATTCACAATAAGTTTTTAGATGTTTAAGAATATCAGATATCCCTTTTTTGTAATATTTTGCTTTGTCAGTAGCAGATGACAGTCTTGGTAATTTAATGTCTTCTAAGGATGATTTTATTTCATCATAGTTATTTGCATTTAAAATAGGTAATAATGAATCATTAATTTTATTATAAAAATCTTCATTAACTTCGTAAGATAAATTGAATAGTAATGTTTTAATAGTATTTATTTTTTTAATTAAGGCTTCATTATATTCATTAAATAGGTAATTTATATTGTTTATATTATAGTAGTTTTCAACATAATTATCTAAATAAGTGTCTTTTTCAGTAATTAAATCAAATTTATTGTAAAGTTCTAAAATAATACTTTTAATTGGTTTATCATTTTTAATACCAAAGTTTAAAACAAATTCTTCAAAATCTGGATTTTTTTCTTCATATAAGTCATTAAATATTTCATTTAAAAAATCTTTTTTCTTTTTAGATATAATACTTGAGTCAATAATATTTAAATTGGAACTTAGATTAAGATAATAATGGTATTTTTTTACTAATGATAGAACAAATGAATCAAAAGTAGTGATATCGGCGCTTTCAACTAGATTGTATTCTTCAATAAGCTCTGGATAATCTAGAATTTTAGCTTTAATTCTTGTTTTCATTTCGGCAGCAGCGTTGTTAGTAAATGTTAAAAGTAATAGCTCATTAATATGAGTTCCATTAATTAGTTTTTTTATAACTCTTTGAGTTAAAACAGTAGTTTTGCCTGAACCAGCACCAGCAGATACAATTACATTAGTGCCAGAAATATCAATAGCTTCTTGTTGTTTTTCAGTTGGATTCATTATCATCACCTCCTAAAAATGATAAGTCGTTATCCATTTTTAAATAGACATTATCTTTTTCAGTTTTATAACAAACAGATTTATATGGACAAAATGTACATGAAATATTTTTAATACCTTCATATTTAGATGTTATTTCAAAATTAGCATTTTTTATATTTTCAATACAATTGTTAATTTTTTCTTCTACTAATTTTTCTAAACTATTAAAATTTTGTTCAGTTAAAAGTTTAGCATTACGGTCAAACCCATTATTAGTTAATTTCATTCCTTTTATGTAATCACTATTTTCATATGTTGAATCAAATTCAGATATATAATTTTCATTACCAAGAGTATAACCAATTAATTTTAAAGACTTTTCATATTGTTCTGTTTCATTAATATTTAAGTCTTTATTAAAATTAGGTTTAAAAATATGTTCTAGATAAATACCTATGATTTTAGAATTAGGATAGGCTTGTTTAATTAAATATAAATAAGTAGGTAATTGTAAATTTAAACCAAAGTTAGCCATTCTTAAATCAATATCTGGAGTTCCAGTTTTATAATCAACTAAAACGATTTTATTATCATAGTGCATTACTTTATCAATAATGCCAATAAAATTAGTACCATTAATATCAAAATTAATATTTTTTTCTGTTTCTATGATTTGGTATTTTGTAGTATTTTGTAATGATTTAATATATTTTATAGCAATTCTTAATTCTGATAAAATTTTATTTAAAAATAAAGTGTTTTCTTTAGAAAGATTAAATTCATGATTTGATATGAATTCTTCTTTACTATTTTCATAATCAAAGTTATCATCATATATTTTAGATAAGATGTAATGGCATAATGAACCTACCCAAGTATCAAATGTTTCTTCATATTTATTTAATCTTAATATATTGTCACAGTAATATTTAAAAGGGCATTCAAAAAAAGTATTCATTTTTGAGTATGATAAGCTAAATTTAAAATTATCTTTTAATTTTATTTGTTTATATTTGTTATTGTATGATAGATAATTATTATTTGGGTAGGTAGATAAAAGATTAGATATATTATCATTTATAATATTAAATTTTTTGTAGTTATCAAGTAATAAACCTAAATTATATAGATTGCTTTTATTTGAATAATTAGAATAAACATAATCTTTATTAATAACTTCATATTTATAATCAATTATTAAAGGGGATTCTTTTAGTTCTCCATTTAAACTTTGTTTTGAGGATGTAATGGACAAATTTTTAGTATTTTTAATAATTTTTTGCCATTTTAATTTTTCAATATTATTTTTTTCAGAAGTAGTTTCTAAAAATTCAAATTTTTCATTATCACAGATAAAATCAATATCTTTATAGGTTTTAGGAATATAATCACCATTAAAATTAATAATGTAGATATAGTCATCATCTGTAAATATTTCATCAAATAGATTAGTTTTTCTGATAGCGTTTTTATATTTTATACTTTTTAAATTAGCTTTTTTAAATTCACATGTAAGCATATTTTTGATATTTTCTTTGTTATCAATCCAATAATAATTATTTAAAATATCAATTATTAAATCTTTAATATCAGTGTTTTTTATTGTATCTAGATATTCTTTATAATTATTTAAATTGTTTAGAAAATCTTTACCAATTTTAGTTTCAAATAGGGTAGTACTATTTTTTAGATTAATTGGTAAATTATAATAATTAAATACTCTTTTAATTGTACTTTCATTATCTTTATTAATGCCATAAATATATACGTGATTTAAATCTAATTTTTTATTAATAATATCATTTGCTATAAATTCAATTTCATAATTTATATTTTCAAATTTATAAATTGGATGATGATAATCAAATTCTTCTTTTGTAATATTTTTAACGCTTGTATATTTTTCTAAGATTTTTAAAAGTTTTAATAGATATCTATTTAGGTAATCGAAACCATATACTAAGATGCTTTTATTTAATAATGATGGTAAAAAATATTTATCTTTTATTAATAATTCTTTATTCAAAAGTTCTTTTTTTAAATTATTTAAATTGTCAATTTTTTTATTGGTATAATTATCTTCGAATAGATATCGCATATTTGATAATAATTCATTAGCATTGTTATAATCAATTTTATTATTTTGCATAATATAATATATTGTTTGGGTACTATAATCAAAAGTTAATTTTGTTATAAGCTCATTATCAGTTATAATTTTAATATTATACATTTTATCTAATGAATTTAAATATCTTATAATTTTGTCTTTTATATTATTAGGAATTATTAATATTTGGTTATTAGTTAAATATTTTTCTAGCACGTTTACATCACCTAATTAATTATACTATTGGTTATATTTTCACTCAAGAAAAAGATAAATTAAAAAAGTATACTTTTATGTGTTTAAAAAAGAAGATTTATGATATATTTAAAGAGATTTAGAGGTAAAAAATGAAAAAAATAATTATTAATGAAGATAATATTTTAGATGAGGATATAACTGATTATAAAATTTTAGATAATTACATATTTATAAGTGATAATAAAATTCTTTTAAAAAATCATCATAATTCATTTTATTTTATACATAGTGAAGATTTAAATGCTAGTTATGATAAAGAACTTTTTATTATAAAAAAAGAATATATATTAGATTATCCTTTTATTGGGGATAAAACTTTAATGATTAAGAATTTTTATTTAATTAATGGAAAGATAGATATTAATGATACAATATGGATAGATTTAAATGTTGTAACTAAAATTCTTCAAGAAAATATGTTTAATAATCCAAGAGTTCAAGATGTTACTAAAGAAATTATAGAAGTTATTAATTATTTATTGACTAATAATAATTTAATTATTTAAAATACTATTTATAGAGGAGGGTTTATGGGAAATTATAAAGAAAGTTTTAAAGATTTAGATGTAGTATGTGCATATGATTTATTGTCTGATGATAAGAAAAAAGTACTAGAAAGTAAGGCTTTAGAATTAGGAATTGATAGTTTTGAATATTTAGAGGAAATACTAATTGATTATACAAAAGCTTATGAAATAGCTACGTTGGTAATTAAAAATGCTTATATCGTAGACATACCAGTAAGTGAGCTTGCAAAAATTATTTTATATTTTGGAATTTGTGTTAAAAAAAGAGAACCATATGAAATATCTTTTTTAACAGATGGTAGTCAAATCTTATTGGAAGTTGAAAAAGAGTTTCTTAAATCTAAGTATGAAATAAATCTTTATGAAATATATGATAAAGTATGGCAATATTTAGATTCTACTAAAGTTACAATTAATAAGCATGAAAAAAGTATAAATGAATTATATGATAGTTTATCAAAACAGCAAAGAAGTATACTTCATGATTATAGTAATAATATTGGAGTTAGTCCTTTAGAATATTTAGAAGAGTTATTAATTGATAAAGATAATGCAATTAGGTTAGGTAGATATATAAATGCTACTAGAGGATTTTGGCTTAGAATGATAGATCCAGAAGATATAAAATATTTACTACTTTATTATGGTATTGGTGTTCAAAAAAGAAATCCAGAAGAATTATATATTTTAGAGAAGCATCCTTCTGCAATATCTTTAGATTATTTTATTGAAGGAGCAAAAAATATAATTCTTAATTCAACTGATGAGTTACTTTTAATATATGATGAGGCTATGAATGCTTTATCAGCTAGTAATAGTAATGTAAACAAGGATTTTAGTATTTAATTATTAAAATCTTTTTAATTTTTAATTAATTAGCACTCTATATTGACAAGTGCTAATTTTTGTGTATAATAATATATGAGAAAGGGTGATATACATGTTTAATATGAATCCTGAAGAAGAAAATGTTAATGTTTTAGAAAAATATGGTCGTAATATTACAGATGCTGCTAAAAATCATAAAATTGATCCGGTAATTGGAAGGGATGAAGAAATTCGTTCGATAACTAGAATTTTATCTAGAAAAACAAAAAATAATCCGGTATTAATTGGAGAACCTGGGGTAGGTAAAACGGCAATTGTAGAAGGTCTTGCTGAGAGAATAATTAATGGAGATGTACCTGATTCTTTAAAAGAAAAAGAAATTTGGGAACTTGATATGGCAGCATTAGTTGCTGGCGCTAAATATCGTGGAGAATTTGAGGAAAGAATTAAAAAGGTACTTGAAGAAATCAAAAAGAGTGAAGGCTCAATTATTATGTTTATTGATGAAATACATATGATAGTAGGTAATGGAGCAGAAGGCGCTATGGATACTGCAAATATCTTAAAACCATTACTTGCAAGAGGAGAAATAAAAGTAATTGGTGCTACTACTTTAAAAGAATATCGTGAATATATTGAAAAAGATGGAGCATTAGAGAGAAGATTTCAAAAGATTATTGTGCATGAACCAACTGTTGAAGATGCAATTACTATTTTAAGAGGTTTAAAAGAAAGATTTGAAATATATCATGGGGTTACTATTCAAGATAAGGCTTTAATAGCAGCAGCTACTTTATCTAATAGATATATTACTGACAGATTTTTACCTGATAAAGCTATTGATTTAGTTGATGAAGCTTGTGCTACAATTAGAGTACAAATGGATAGTGTACCAACTGAATTAGATGAATTAACGAGAAATATAATGCGTTTAGAAATTGAAAGAGAAGCAATTAAAAAAGAAAAAGATGATTTATCTAAAAGAAGATTAGATGAAATTGATAAAGAACTCTATACTTTAAAATTAAAAGAAACAGATTTAAAAAAAGTATGGAAAGAGGAAAAAGAAATAAGTGAAAGAATTTCTAAAAAGAAAAGTGAAATTGAACGTGCTAAATTTGATTTAGCCAATGCAGAAAATAGTTATGATTTAGAAGTGGCAGCTAGACTTCGTCATGGTATAATTCCTAATTTAGAAAAAGAACTTGCTGAACTTAAAGAAAAAGCAAATAATAAAATGTTAAGTGATACTGTTACAAGTGATGATATTGCTAAAGTTATAAGCAAATGGACAAGTATTCCAATTCAAAAATTAGTTAGTAGTGAAAAAGATAAAATATTAAATTTGGAACATAACTTAAACAAAAGGGTAAAGGGTCAAAGTGAGGCACTATCTTTAGTAAGTGATGCAATTATAAGATCTCGAAGTGGAATTAAAGATCCAAATAAACCTATTGGTTCATTTATCTTTTTAGGTCCAACTGGGGTAGGAAAAACAGAAGTAGCAAGGGCACTTGCTTATGAATTATTTGATGATGAACACCATATGATTAGAATTGATATGTCTGAATATATGGAAAAGTATTCTGTTTCAAGATTAATAGGTGCTGCTCCTGGTTATATTGGATATGAAGAAGGAGGACAACTTACTGAAGCAGTAAGAAGAAATCCATATTCAATTGTTCTTTTCGATGAAATTGAAAAAGCTCATCCTGATGTGTTAAATTTACTTTTACAGATTTTAGATGAAGGAAGATTAACTGATTCTAATGGTAGAACAGTAGATTTTAAAAATACTATTATTATTATGACAAGTAATGTAGGAGCAGAACATATTTTAGAAGGACATGAAGATAAAGTTTTTGAAGAGTTACATAACTATTTTAAACCAGAATTTATTAATCGTATTGATGAGGTAATTTTATTTAAAAAGTTAACTAAAGATGCTTTAAGTGAAATTCTTGATAAGATTATTAAAGAAACAGAAAATAGATTAAAAGATTATAGTATTAAACTTGTGTTAGATAATAGTGCTAGAGAATACTTTATTCAAAATGGATATGATGAATTTTATGGTGCCAGACCACTTAAAAGATTGGTAAGTAAAATGCTTGATACAGAGCTTGCTAAGTTATTAATTGAAGGAAAGATAAAAGAAAAATCTGTTTTAGATATTTCTTATAATAATAAACTTGAAATAAACATTAAAAATTAATATTTTGATTTGATTATCAATAAAATGTTTTAAGAATGCCAGATAGGCATTTTTATTTTTAAAAAATTGTGTTATATTTAATACTAGGAGGGTAATATGCAAAATAGAGAAACATTTTATGATAATAGTAATTTTACTCAATATATTAGAATTACTGCAAATGATAGTGATTTTTTTGCTTATGTAATAAACGAACTTGATAATAACAATAATATTTTAAATGTAATATTAGATTTAAAAGGTGCATCAAATGATATTTCAATAGATTTTTTAATGGAAAGATTAAAACAATATGGAAATGTAATATCTTTAGTAAATAATAGTATAACTGGTCCATTACTATCTAAAATTAATGAGGTAAGTACGTCAACTTTAAATTATGATACTTTAGCATTTAGAGATGAAAAACAAAAAGAAGATTTTGAAAAGGATTTAACTACAAATTTGTTAAATTTACCTTTAGAAAAAGTTGATAGTTTATTAGAGTTTAGTGATGAAAGATATAATAACGCGGTATCTAAAATATATTTAGATTTAATTATTAAAGATTATGCAGAATATTTAGATGAAAACTCTATTGAAAGATTAAAAGATGCTTTAATTAATTTAAAGCTAGGGGAAAATGAAAATTTAATAAGAAATTTATTTAGTAGTATAATTACACCAGCTTTTTCTGCTAAAATTGGAACAGAGACTAATTATAATATTAAAGAAGCTTTAATAGACATCTCTTTAATTGATTTTGCTAAAAGACATGGAATTATGAATGACTTTACTCCGAGTAATCCTAAATATGTAATATTTTTAAGGGAGAAACTTAGAAGCTTAGGTTCTAAAGAAAGTGAAACTACTCTTATATTTAAAGGTAGTATTGAACAATTAATAGAAGCTTTAGCAAAGGATGCAGATGAATTTATTTCTGAATTAGGGAAGGTAAATAATAATCAAGATTATTATAGTACGCTAATGCATAATATTGCTTCATTATCTCCAAATTCTGAATTATTAGAAAAATATTTATTTAAACTTTCTTCAAGAGTAGATTCTAAAGAGGAGGCTTTATCAATAATTAACACTACTATTAGTGAAGTTATGCCTGAATTTAGTAATCAAACTAATCTTTATATTAGTGATTATTTAAATAATAATGGTAAACATTTATCTGCTTAATAGTTAATAAAATGCCTAATTAGGTGTTTTTTCTTGCCAAAAAATACTTAATGAATTTATAATTAATAATAGGGAGGCTTTTTATGAAACAAGATATTTTAGATATATTAAAAAGCAAATATGAAGCAGTAAACTTAATTACTATAAATGATATGTTAGAATTAGAAACTGCTGAGGAATTAAAAGAACTAGAACTTACTTTAGAAGAATTAGTAAAAGAATGTAAGGTTTATAAGACTAAAAAGGATAAATATATTTTATTTGAAAATTGTAAGGATTTAAAAGCAGGAAAACTTAGTGTTAATAAGGCTGGTAATGGTTACGTTTTATTAGAACCAGATGATTTATATATTAATAATACTAATTTAAATAATGCTGTTGATGGTGATACTGTTTTAGTTGAAATATTTGATTATAAAGGTAAAAAAGAGGGAAGAGTAATTAAAATATTGAACCGTGATACTAAAAATATTATTGGGGAAGTAGTTTATGTAAAAGGCATTCCTACATTAAAGTTAGATGATGAGAAAAAAGCTATTACAGTTGAATTAGATTCTAATACTACACATAATTGTGTAGATGGAACTAAAGTAGTAGTAAATTTAGTTAAAGAAAAAACTAGAAATAATTATATAGGTAAAGTTGTTAGCGTTATTGGTCATAAGGATGACCCTGGTGTAGATATTAAAACTATTGCTTATAAATATGAAATATATGAAGAATTTAGTAAGGAATCTAATGATCAAACAGATATGTTACCAATTATGGTTTCAAAAGAGGAACTATCTGGACGAAAAGATTTAACTAATGAAATAATATTTACGATTGATGGTGATGATACTAAGGATATAGATGATGCTATTTCTCTTAAAAAGAATGTTTCAACTTATACTTTAGGCGTTCATATTGCGGATGTATCTCATTATGTTACTAAAGATAGTCCACTTGATGCTGATGCTTTTAGAAGAGGAACATCAAGTTATTTAGCTTATTCTGTAATACCAATGCTTCCTCATAAATTATCTAATGGAATATGCTCACTAAATCCAAATGTAGTAAGGCTTACTATTTCTTGTGTTATGGAAATTGATTTAAAAGGAAATGTAATAAAGTATGATATTTTCCCGTCTTATATTAAGTCTGTTAAGAAGATGACATATAAAAAAGTTAATGATATTTTAATGCGTGATATTGTAGCAGAAGATTATGCTCCTTATGTGGAAAAGTTAAAAGATATGAACATTTTAGCTAAGATACTTAGAAAGAATAAAGAAAGAAGAGGATATATTGATTTTGATATTCCAGAACCAAAAATATTATGCGATGAAGAAGGAATATGTACGGATGTAAAAATTTATCCTCGTGAAGATGGTGAAAGACTAATAGAAGATTTTATGATAGCTGCTAATGAAACGGTAGCAAGTCATATATATAATATGAATTTGCCATTTATATATCGTGTTCATGATGTACCTAAAGCAGAAAAAATTGATAATTTTGTTCATTTAGTTAATATGCTAGGTTATAAGTTAAAGGGTAAATATACTAATTTAAAGCCAACTCATATGCAAAAGATAATTGAACAAATTAAGGATAAGCCAGAAAGTGAAATATTATCTGATATTTTACTACGTAGTATGGCTAAAGCTGTATATTCAAAGGAAAATATTGGCCATTTTGGTTTAGGTAGCTCTTGTTATACACATTTTACTAGTCCGATTAGAAGATATCCAGATTTAATGGTACATCGTTTACTTAGAACTTATTTATTTGAAAATAAAATTGATAATCAAACTATTGATTATTGGAATGAGAATTTAGATTTTATCGCTCTTAATTGTTCAAATCGTGAACAAGCAGCAGTTGAAGCTGAACGAGAGGTAGATGATATGAAAATGGCTGAATATATGGAAAGTCATGTTGGAGAAACTTTTATTGGAACAATTACTACTATTACAAATTTTGGAATGTTTGTTGCACTTGATAACTTAGTAGAAGGATTAGTTCATATTAATAGTTTAGATGATGATTATTATAATTATATCCCTGAATTATTTTCATTAGTTGGAACGCACTCTAAAAAAAGATATCGACTTGGAGATAAAGTTAAGGTAAAATGTATAGGAGCAAGTAAAATATCTAAAACTATAGATTTTGCTATTATAAGTGGGGATGAAAATGGAAATAAAAAATCGTAAGGCTTACTTTGATTATTTTATTATAAAAGAAATAGAAGCAGGTATTGTTTTAACTGGGACAGAAATTAAGTCTATAAGAAAAGGTAGTGCTAATTTAAAGGATACTTATGCTAAAGTTAAAAATAATGAAGTGTTTTTATTAAATATGTATATTGCCAAATATGATGAAGGTAATCGTTTTAATCATGAAGAAAGAAGAACTAGAAAGTTACTTTTACATAAAAAAGAAATTAAAAATCTAAAAGATTATTTAGAAAAAGATGGATATACCCTAATTCCTTTAGAATTATATTTTAAAAATAATAAAGCTAAAATAAAACTTGGTGTTTGTAAGGGAAAACATAATTATGATAAAAGACGTGTTTTAAAGGAAAAGGAATTAAAGAAGGAAGAAAGTTATTTATATTAAAGATTTAACTACTATAAATCAAGGACTTTGTGAATTTAAGAAATTCTAATTTTATTATAATGTTTATATCTTAGGAGTAAATAAAGAATAAATTAGGAGAGATAAATTTAAAAATGATAAATTACATAATTATAGAAAATGAATTTAAGTACATTGAAATTTATAGAAGTATTATTAAAGAAATAATGCAAGATTATAGTCTAATTTACAAGACTATAGAATTTGATTCTTATAATAAAGGTCTTAGTAAACTAATTCATGATAATACGTATAAGATTTATCTAATTGATATAGGTTTAAATTCTAATAAATCTGGAATAGATATTGCTAAAGAAATACGTAATGTAGATCATAATAGTGAAATATTATTTATTACTAGAGATGATTTATTATTTGAAGTAGTATTTAAAAATGTTCATAAAGTTTATTCTTTTATTTCTAAAAATTATAAAATGGCAGAATTATTAAAGGAAGAACTAGATGAAATAGTTTTTAATTATACAAGGAATATAAAATATTTTGTTCTTGATAAAAAAGGTGATTATAAAGTATTAATTAATGATATTTTATATATTTATAGAGAAACAGAGGAAAGAAAAGTTTATGTTGTTACAGAAAAAAATAAGTATGCAGCATCTTTTAGTTTGAAAGAAATTCTGGAGTATTATCCTAAAGATTTTATTCAGATTCATCGGGCATGTTTAATTAATCCTCGGAAAATTAATATGTATAATTGGTGTGAAAGCTATTTTGTTTTAGAAAATGGTGAACAAATTTTTATGTGTTCTAAAAAGTATAAAGATAATGTTGTTTAAAATGTATAAATTTAAGTCTAAATGAGCTTTTAATTTTTTTAAGACAATTATTTGTGTATTTTAAACAATTTTAGTGGAAATAATTATAGTATTTGCTATAATGAATTTGTCACATAAAATTATACATGGTACTTACCAATTACCAATGTTTTATTGCCGTATGTGATGCAGTAAAAGAATTAAAATGGAAGGTAGGTGTTATGTGTGAGAGGTAAAGTCAAGTGGTTTAATAATGATAAAGGTTATGGCTTTATTGAATGTGATAATCTTGATGATATTTTCGTTCATTACTCAGCTATTATTAAAGACGGATATAAGTCGCTTAAAGAAGGAGATATCGTTGACTTTAAATTAATTGAAACTGCAAAAGGACTACAAGCAATTGATGTTGCCGAAATCGGATTAACAACAATTTTATAGTCTTTTTTTAATGCTTATGCTATACTAATATTAGGAGATGATTTTATGGAAATTTTAATTCGTGGAGACAAACTTGTTGTTACAGATGCTATTAAAGCACATATCGAGGATAAAATAGGGAAATTAGAAAAATATTTTGAAGATTCTTCTAACATTAAGGCTAATGTGGTAATTAGAGTTAAGGATAATGACCAAATTATTGAAGTCACAATTCCTACTAATAAGTTCACTTTAAGAGCGGAAGAAAAACATAATGATTTATATGCTGCAGTTAATTTAATGGTTGATAAACTTGAAAGACAAATTAGAAAAAATAAAACTAGAATGAGTGCTAAACTTAAAAAAGAACCAAAAGTAGACTTTATCTTTAATTTTGATAATGGAGATGAAGAAGAAAATAAAGATAAAATTGTAAAAAGAAAAACTTTAGATATTAAGCCAATGGATGAAGAAGAGGCTATTTTACAAATGGAACTTTTAGATCATGATTTCTTTGTATTTAATAATGTTGATGAAGATTGTACATCTGTTTTATATAGAAGAAAAGATGGGGCTTATGGTATTATTAATACAAAATAATTGTTTAAAAAATTATTATATATTTAAGACTAAAAATAACTCTATAAGGTGAATTTAATATGCAAGGTTAATTTTAGATATTTATGGAGAATAAAGAAAATTTTAATTATGGGATGTGTAAAGCATCCTATTTTTATGTTAAGTTTTATTTTAAATTAAATAAAGAATTTAAAATTATGTTATATTTATTATGGAAAAGTAGGTGTTAATATGTTTAAAAAATTATTCCCTATTAAATATAACAATAAAACATTTATGATATTTGTAGATAGTAATCATTATAAAGTTTTTTTGGAAGAAAAAAATAATAAATTATATTATCCTAATTTAGAGGATTATAGATATTTAGATAAATTATATAATGAATTACCAGATGTTCTTTTAAATATTAAAAGATATAGCTTTACACCGAAAGTAGTTTATAAGAAGCAATTAGTATCTTTAGTTATGGCAGTTAGTATGGGATTACTACCAAGTTGTAAATATAAAGATGTTAATGCTGAAGAAATTTTAAATAATAATCAAACTATTTATGAAGAGGTAGTTCAGTCTAATGATGAAGTAGTAGATAATGAAGTATTAAGTAATAAAAATTTATCTTATGAAGAACAATTAAAAGCTTTAGATGATTATTTTAATAATGAAAAAGTTTCAAGAGAAGATGTAATAAGTGTAATTAATAGTAATGATAATTTATCTATGCATGATAAAAAAATATGTTTGACGGTTTTAGATGATTTATTATCAGTAGATCCAAATATGAATTTAAGGATGTTTTATGAAAATCTTAAAACCTTAAAAATTCTTAGAGTAACAGAATTAGAAATAAAACATGATATTGGTGAAAATGCACAGGGATATTATCAGCCTAATAAAAATGAAATTAAGGTTATCAAAGGGAAAGTTAGTGATTTTACTTTAGCTCATGAAATTATTCATGCTTCTCATAGTTTTTGCCGTGAATATGATGGAAAGATTTATTATGTTGTGGAAGCAAATCATAGTTTTATTGCAGAAGCCTATACTAATAAAATAGCTAGTATATCTTTTGGAGTGCCTGATTCGTATTCTATTCAGGGGTTATTACTTGATTATTTACTTTATTATGTTCCATCTATGACATATGCTAAGTATAATGAATATGGGGTAAGTGCTATTATAACTGAGGTAAAAAATAATTTTCCTGATATAGATATTGATTATATTTTAGATTATTACCAAGTATATACTATTTCATCTGCTAAATTTAATAAAGATAATAATTTAAACTTTAAAGATGTAAATTTATTAAATGAACTATTTAAATTTTGTTTAACTAAGATTGATTCTAAAAATATACGTAAATCATTTGATAGATTTTCTTTTCTAGTTTCATCTGATAAGAAAGTTTTAGATATTTATACTCCTTGGTATGTTAAATATTTACAAGATTATTTAAAAAATGAGAATGTTTTATCTGAAGCAGATTATAATTTAGTTAATAATCTAAATAGCGTTGTTATATGTAATGGTAATATTTACTTTTTAAATAGTGATAATACTTATCTAGATTATAATCGAAATATCCAAAATATTGATGATAATGCTATTATTGTACCAGTAAATAAAGATTTTAATTTAAGCATTTTAGAGTTAATTACTAAGAGTGATAATTGGTATAATAATGAATCTTTAACTATTTTATTAAAAGCTAATTATAATGATTTACCATTTATAAATTATATTGCACGTATATCAAAAGGTAACACCGATGAATCTGTTAAAGCAATGTTTAATGATAATAATGATTTTTATTGGGCTTATAAGAATATTATTAAACTATGTAGTAAATATAATCCTAATCTTTATGAAAGATATTGTCAAATTATAATTGATAATAATATTTTAAGTAAAGAACAAATTGATAAGATAAATCAGTTAAAGTTTTTTACTATTGTAGGTGATAATCTTTATTTAGCTCATGATAATACTTCTTATTATGATGAAAGTGGTAATGTTATAAAATCAGAAAATGAACTATTACTTATTCCTTTAGATAATAATTTTAAGGAAGATTTAATTGAGGAGTTAGCAACTGGAAAAGGTATTTCTCAAGATGATTTATTATTAAATAATTTATTAGGAAATGATGAATTAAAGGAATATTTAAAGAGTTTACCTTTAGATAAACAAGAAATTGTAAGTGATAAAATATTAGATGCAATTGTTCATGGAAATCAAAATAAATTAATAAATGAAAAAGAGGAATGTCTATCTTTTATTAAAGAGGCTTTTAATTGTCAAATAGATCCAATGAAATATGATTTAACACTTAGATTTTTAACGAATATTCAAGGTAATGAACTTGGATTAGAAGATGTAATAAATGTATCAAATGCTAGAAAATTAGTTATTGTTGATAATAATATTTATTTAAGTTTTGATATGGATACTTATATGGATTATGAAGATAATGTTTTACCTTTAAATGATAATTATCTTTCTTTACCTTTTGATTATTTACAAAAAGAACAATTGCTATCAAGAATAGTATATTTTGGATATAGATTAAATAGTATGGAAAATTTAAATGGGTTTATAACTTATTATATAAATGATGATATGGCTTTATTTTTACATACATTATCTTTTGAAGATCAAAAAACAGTTGTTAATTTAATAATTACAAATTTACTTACCGATGTTACATCAGCTGAAGAATATCAAATTTTAACTGATAGATTAAAAATGATGATATATTTGAAATGCGGAGATTTACCGGTTGCTGAATATTTTAAAGATGTAGGGTTAATTTTAGATACTAATCCTCCAACATTTGAAAGTGAAGTTAAAACACAAATGTACTAATATTTTAGGAAAAGAAGAAAATAGGATGTAAATATCCTCTTTTTTTGTTATAATTAATACTTGAGAGGGTGATAATATGAGTTTCTTAAAAAAACTTGTAGATACTGAATATAAAGAGTTAAAAAGGTTTGGAAAAATTGCTGATGAAATTGAGGCTTTAGATGAAGAATATTCTAAAATGAGTGATGAAGACCTTCAAAATAAAACTAAAGAGTTTAAAGAAAGATTAGCTAATGGTGAAACATTAGAAGATATAAAGGTAGAAGCATTTGCAACAATTAGAGAGGCTGCTTATCGTAAGATAGGTGAAAAGCCTTATCGTGTTCAACTTATTGGTGGGCTTGCTATTCATTATGGAAATATTGCAGAAATGAAAACTGGTGAAGGTAAAACTTTAACTACTATTTTACCTGCATATTTAAATGCACTAGCTGGTAAGGGTGTTCATGTTATAACTGTAAATGAATACTTATCAGCTCGTAATGCTGAATGGATGGGACCAATATATGATTTCTTAGGTATTAGTGTTGGAGTAAATTTAAGAGAATTGTCTCCAGAGGAAAAACAAAAAGTTTATAATGCGGATATAACTTATTCTACTAATAATGAAATTGGTTTTGATTACTTAAGAGATAATATGGTTGAAAGAAAAGAAGACCGAGTTCAACGTGGACTTAACTATTGTATTTTAGATGAAATTGATTCAATGCTAATTGATGAAGCAAGAACACCATTAATAATTTCTGGTGGTAAAATGAATTCTGCTAATCTTTATGTTGAAGCAGATCGGGCTGTAAAAAGACTTAAAGAAGAAAAAGATTATATTATTGATGAGAAAACTAAAACCGTTATGCTTACGGCAGATGGTAGTAAAAGTGTTGAAGATTACTTTAAGTTAAGTAATTTATATGATGCCGATAATACAGCACTTGTTCATCATATTAATCAAGCTTTAAAAGCAAACTATGGAATGAAAATAGATGTTGATTATGTTGTTGATGAGGAAGGTGCAGTTATAATAGTAGACCAATTTACTGGTAGACTTATGTATGGTAGACAATTTAGTGAAGGACTTCATCAAGCTATTGAGGCTAAAGAAGGCGTAAAAATTAATGAAGAAACAAAAACTATGGCTACAATTACATTCCAAAATTTATTTAGAATGTATAATAAGATTTCAGGTATGACTGGTACTGCTAAAACAGAAGAAGAGGAATTTAGAGATATTTATAATATGTATGTTATTGAAATACCTACTAATAAGCCTTGTATTCGTGAAGATATGGCAGATTTAATGTTTGCAACTGAAAAAGGTAAATATGCTGCAATTGTAAATTTTATTAAAGAAGTACATGCTACTGGGCAACCTATTTTGGTTGGTACTATTTCAGTAGAATCGAATGAATATTTAAGTAGTTTACTTAAAAAAGAAAATTTACCTCATGAGGTATTAAATGCTAAAAATCATGCACGTGAGGCGGAAATCATCGCTAAAGCTGGTGAAAAAGGTGCTATTACAATTGCAACTAATATGGCTGGACGTGGTACTGATATTAAACTTGGTGAAGGTGTTAAAGATTTAGGTGGTTTATGTGTAATAGGAACTGAAAGACATGAATCACGTCGTATTGATAATCAGTTAAGAGGACGTGCTGGTCGTCAAGGAGACCCTGGATATTCTCAATTCTTTATTTCTTTTGAAGATGAACTTATGAGAAGATTTGGTACTGATAAAATTAAGACTATGATTCAATCAGTAGGTTATAATGATGCAGAACCTATTAGATCAAAAATGTTTTCTAAGTCGGTTGAAAGTGCTCAAAAGAAGGTTGAAGGTAATAACTACGATTATAGAAAAAGCTTGTTAGATTATGATAATATTGTATCTGAACAAAGAAAAATAATATATGCACGTCGTAATGAAATATTAGATAGTGAAGATGTAGAATCTATTACTTTAGAAACTTTTAATGATTATGTTGATGCTTTTGTAGATGATCATATTGCACCAGAAGGTTTTTTAACTGAAAAAGATTTAGAAGATATTACAGTTAATTTTAATAATAATATTTTGAAAAATAATAAGTTTAATGTTCAAGATATTACAGATAAAACAGAAGATGAAGTAATTAACTTTATTAATGATTTAGTAAAAAAAGACTTTGAAGAGAAAATAAGTACTTTACCAAAAGAGATTAGTGATAATTTCATAAGATTTATTTCTTTAAGGGTTATTGATGATGCTTGGATTGAACATATTAATGCAATGGATCATTTAAGAGAAGGTATTGGACTTAGAGGATATGCTCAAACTAATCCGTTACAAGCTTATGCTTTAGAAGGCTATGAAATATTTGATAAGATGCAAGATAATATAGATGCAAATATTACAAACTTACTTATGAAAGTTGAGGTTAAGCAAAATATTTCTCCAAATAATAACAATAATGTCCATACTAATGATGGTAAAGAAGCATTAAAACAATCTCCTAAAGTAAATGAAAATAAAAAAATAGGTCGTAATGATCCGTGTCCATGTGGCAGCGGTAAAAAATACAAACAATGTTGTGGTAAGTAAGAAAAGCCCCATAAAATAAGGGCTTTTTTGATGCCTAAAATTAAAAGTATTTTTTAGATACCTTTTTGGATACCTTCCGCTGAGTATCTAAAAGGTATCTAGATATCCAAAAATGGGGTAAAAATACAAATTTTTTGTATCACTAAAAATCACAATATTTCGTTTATTTATAAGGCTTTGTAAAGATTGGATTAAGAAAAAAAGATGAAATTGTGTCCAGTGCCAAAATGACATGGGTAAATGAGTTTAGAATGATAAAAAAATAATATAAAGAAATACGATAATTATTAGGTAGAATTATTGCTTTTATAAGTAATTATGCTATAATAAATAATCACAAAGGAATGATAATCAATGAAGTTTTATTTGATACAAAGAGGGAAGTTTAATAAAGATGGAAACGGTTTAACCGGAAGAGATGGCGTTGTGGATTTAGATTATATGGGTTCAGCTGAATTTGAATTTGGTGCTATTCCAAGATCTTTCAGAAGAATTATGCATGACTTTGATAGTTATGTATATACTTCTACGGGAATATATACAAAGGAAAATAATGAGTTAATATTATTTTCAAATCAAGAATTATCAAATGAAATATTAGAGGGATTAGCTTCATTTATAAATAACCCATATCATTTAAAAGAATATTCAGAGTTAGAAAAAATACCAACCTCATCAACAAAGGATACAGGTTTTAAAAAATTAAGAACTGATTTTTGGTGGTGTATTGAATTTAATAAGGATTGGATGGCATTCCTTAATTCAAATAGAGAATTATTTGAAAAAGGTATTAATAATGACTACAACAATTGGTGGTTGGAAAAATCAGAAGAAGTTAGACATCAAGAATATGTTAAATCATTAAGAAGATAAAATAAATAATTTATAATGTAAAAAATTGACAATACAAAAATTTTTCGAAAAATGGTATCTTTTGAATTTTAGATACCTTTTTGGATACCTTCTAATGAGTATCTAAAAGGTATCTAGATACCCAAAAATGAGGCAAAAATACAAAATTTTTGTATTACTAAAATACAATATTTCCTTTATTTATAAGGACTTGCAGAGATTTGAACAAGAAAAAAATATGAAATTATGTCCAGTGCCAAAATGACATTGGTAGATGAAAGAATATTTTTTAATAAAGACGTGGTCGCAAAAGTTATTAGTTTTGATAATAATATTGTAAATTTATAGAAATATGCTATAATATGTAACCAACTAATTGGGTGATTATATGACAGAAGAATTTTTAAAAATGATAAGAAACGAAGCAAAAAAAGGAATAGCTGGATTAAAGAAATATAATGAATATGAAAAATTAAGAAATCAATTAGCAGAACAAGAAGAAATAAAAAAAGAATTAGGTTTATCATATAGAGGGGATTTATGGCTTCCAGAAAAAACTGAAGAAGACATTATAAAATCAATATATCAAAAGCATATTGGTGAAATTGAAGAAGAGGATACAAATGAAATATATTATTATGATGGTACATATAAATATGTTTATGATAGTTGGATTGAATCTTATGGGCTTGGACCAATAGAAGAATTGGTTGATAGAGATGATCCAGAAGCAGATTTTAGAAGATATTCAAATATTGAAGGAATATATTCTTACACATTTGGATTAAAAGAAGCAGATGAATTTGAAAAAACTCACACAGTAATTTATACTGCGGAAGCAGATAAAGAAGATGGTAGTTTATATCGAATTACAGATGATTTTGTTATTACTGCTGTTAAAGAAAGTCAAGAAAAAGCTAAAAGTTTAGTGCTTAAAAAATATAATACAAATAGGAAATAATAATAAAAAATAGCGATACAAAAAATATTTGAAAAAGGCTGATTTTTGAAATTTAGATGCCTTTTTAGATACCTTCTGCTAGGTTTCCCGAGCACTCTTGGAAGCTAAAAAGAGCAAAAAAGGGCGAAAAAGTGGGTTCAAACGCTTTCAAAAGCTCCAAAAAGCCCCTAATCTAAAATCCATGTGGAAGTGGAAAGAAATATAAACAATGTTGTGGTAAATAGTTCACAAAAGCCCATAAATAAAGGAATTGTGGACTTTTTCTTTTTCTGAAAAAATTGTAATTTTTCTTCAAAAAGTACCCCTACATACGTATATAAAACGTATGTAGCCAGCATATTGCAATAAACAAAGCCTTTATTTATAAGGGTTTACAAGTAAAATGATTCATGCCCTTTTAGTTCTTTACAAATACTATAAAAATGTATGATATAATATTATCAGGAAGCATATGTATGATAATGACTTATGAAAAAATTATATATTAAGGAGAATTATAGTGAAAAAAAATTATAATGACTATTATATTGAAAATAAAAATGATCTTATGTCAGATCACTATGATGAATTAGTTAAACAAAGAATGTTAGAACGTTTCGTGTTAGAAGATAAATCATCAATTGCGCACATGGGCGAAATAGTTACTTCAACAAAAGAAAAACCAATTGTTGGAACTATGGGTTTAGCAACATGCAATGGAATAATTTTTTATGATAGAAAAAATAAAAAAGCTTGGGTTGGCCATGGCCCAGCATCATCAACAATGACAACATTAATAACAATGTTTAATACTGTAAAAAAAGAGGTAATAGGAGATTTAGAATATGGTATAATTCCTGGATGGGATAATATTTATAATCATAATTTAAAAGCATTTGATGAAATGCTTGACTTCTTGCGTAGAAATTGTCCTAAAAATTTCAGATTAATACCAATGGCTGATTTAGATATTAGGCAAGACAATAGAGCTAACCCATCATATGAATTTGCTTTTAATGCAGAAACCGGAAAAAGCGTAACATATGATTTGTTCTATGAGGATGAATTCATATCTGCAAAAAAAATGTGAATTTTTACATACGTTTTGGTAGCACTCTCGGACGCTCTCAAACGTTCTCAAAAGTCCATTTATGAGGTTTTATAAGGATTTATGAAAATTCATGGCCTCAAAACTTTGAAAAATCGCATCCATGTGGCAGTGGTAAGAAATATAAACAATGTTGTGGTAAATAATGCTCGTAAGCCCAGCAAATATAAGGGCTTGCGAGCTTTTTCTATCGTACTAAAAATTAGTACGAAAACGTCAAAAATCGACTTTAGATACCTTTTTTTGATAGTTTTTTAACAGACTTAAAATACTAATGAAATCTATGATATAATATAAAGCAATACATTCAGGAGGTTATATAATGAGAAATTGTAGAAATTGTTATAATGGACATTATAATTTAAGTGATAGAGGAGAAGAATTATACTGTGATGAATCAGAATTTATGGAAGAACAAGTAGAAGAAGAAAACAACTGTGAATATCATAGATACTATCCAGGAACCGAAGAAGAAAAAAATTACGTTTTTTATGATGAAACATACATAGCACCAGGCTATTTAATTGTTAATGTTAAGAATGGAAAAATGGATAAATTCTTAAAATTTTATAATGCTAGTCAAGATGGGTTTCCACTTTTGGGCGTTAGAGCCTATTCAACAAGTGCAAAAGAAGATCCAGAAGAAGATTTTAGTAGTATAGATTTTTCATTTAGAGATTTAGAAGATAATGAGAATGGTTTGTTTAAATTGTTTTCAGGATTATGTAATGATTTATCTGGAGAAAGAATTTTTGCTATAGATTCTTTTGCTCAAGGAAAAAATAATTTAAAATTAGATTCTAATTTAAGAGTCACTAGAATTACTTTATATAAAGATACCTATCATGGTACACAACAACCTTGTGATTATATAGATATTTTAATGGGTGATGAATACACTTGCGATGATTATGATTCGATTATTAAATTTTGGCAAGGACTATCAAAAATTTCTGTTAAAAAAATATCTTCTGAAGAAGTAAAAAAATTGATATTAACTAAATAAGAGTTTTAACAATTGTTGAATACTTCTTGGTGGTAAGATTATTTATAGAAAATACACTTGTTATTTTTATTAAAAATAGAATATCATGTTATAATATTTAATGAAAGTGAGGAATAGATATGGAAAGAGAAAAATTTTTATCTTCAATATACTTAATAATTAAAAATGGAAAGGGAGAAGTCTTACTTCAAAGAAGACGAGGAACAAAATTATGGCCTGGATTTCTTGCGTTACCAGCTGGACATATTGATGAAGGTGAAAATGCATATGAAGCTGCAATTAGAGAAGCGCGAGAAGAACTTGGAATAGAAATACACGTAGAAGACATAATTGATACTTTTGTAGTCAATAGAAAAAACAAGTCATTACCACCATATTATGATATATATTTTGAAATTTCAAAATATTTAGGAAATATAATAATAGCAGAGCCTGAAAAATGTTCCGAATTAGTCTGGTGTAATCCGTTGAATTTACCTGATGATATGATAGATTTTGAAAAAGAAGCGATGGAAAATAATGCTAGTGGAATAAAGTTTGGTGTTACATATGCTGATAATGAAAAAAAATTAGTAATAGTTAAGAATAACTAAATAATAATATGAATTAGTTGTAAATTAAATAGTGTCAATTTTAAATTTTAAAAATCTTTTTTCAATTAATAAATCAATAAAATATGGTATAATAAAAAAATAATTAGTAAGGAGCTAGTATGAAAATAGATAAAGTATTACAAGAGTATATTGAGAGGAATATTTTTCCACTTTATGATAATAATTTTATAGGTGATGAAAAGAATAGAATAGATTATGTAATTAAACGTAGTTTAGAAATTATTAAAGAAAATAACTTAGATGTAGATTATAATATTTTGTATACCACTATAAGTTATCATGATATTCGCATAAATAATGCTGAAAAAGAACATGAATTAATTAGTGCAGAAATAATGTTTCAAGATGATTTTCTTAAGAAGTTTTTTACGGAAGATGAAAGAATTATAATAAAAGAAGCTATTGAAGATCAAAGAGCCAAAAATGATAAAGAACCTAGAAATATTTATGGTAAAATACTTTCTTCTGCTTCTCGTAATTCATCGGTAGAACAATGTTTAGAAAGATCATACTATTATGGTAAAAAGAAAAATCCTAATGCAACAGATGAAGAAATATTTGAAGGCGCTTATAATGCTCTATTAAATAAATTTGGTGAAAATGGTTATGCTAAGTTTTATTTTGAAGATTCAATTTATGAAGATTTTTTACCTGAAATAAGAGATTTACTATCTGATAAAGATAAATTTATTGCTAGGCAAAGAGAATATATTTCTAAAATAAAAGGTAAACACCAATGATAAATAAGAAATTAAAAGATTATATTGAGAAAAACATTTTTCCTTGTTATGATAAAAATGATTTAGGTCATAACATTGATCATATTAAATATGTAATAGATCGTAGTTTGAAATTTGCTAGTATGGTTGATAATATTAACTATGATATGGTTTATACAATAGCTGCTTATCATGATATTGGACATTATATAGATGCGAAAAATCATGAAAAAATTTCTAGTGATATGTTACTTGCTGATAGTAATTTAAAAAGATTTTTTAACGATGAACAAATAAAAATAATGAGTGAGGCTGTTTATGACCATCGTGCTAGTATGGAAACTGAACCTAGAAGCATATATGGCAAAATAGTATCTTCAGCTGATCGAAACACTTTAATAGATAATATTTTAAAAAGAACTTATGCTTATAGATTAAAACATAATCCTGATTACAATTTGGAACAAATAATTGAAGATTCAAGACAGCATGTTATTGATAAATTTGGTAAAAAAGGATATGCATCTGAAAAAATGTATTTTGATGATCCAGATTATAAGAAGTTTTTAAAGGAAATATCATCTTTAGCTGAAAATAAAGATTTATTTAAAGAAAAATATCTTGAAGTTAATAAAATAGTCCAAGATTAAAAATAAAAAAAGAGTTCTAATTATTAGAATTCTTTTTTTCTAGATTTTCTTTAGCTACTGTTAACATTAACTTAATTCTATTAATTTGATTTGTATGAGAAGCACCTGGATCATAATCAATTGCTACAATATTACTTTCTGGATAAAGTTCTCTTATTTTTTTTATTACAGCTTTTCCAACAATGTGATTTGGTAAGCAGGCAAATGGTTGAACACAACAAATATTAGTAATTCCTTCTTTAATAAGTTCAATCATTTCACCAGTAAGATACCATCCTTCACCAGTTTGATTACCTGTTGATAATATTCCATTAACATTTTCTGCTAAATTATAAATATTTACACATTTTTTAAATCTTGTACCATCCAATGCCTTATTAATAGGCTTTTCATATAAATTAATAATATCTAAAACTTTTTTATATAAATATGAATTAAATGATCCAGTTTTTAATATTTTATCTTTAATTAAATTGTTATAAGCTGAATACTTTATAAAACCCATTAATTCTGGTGCACAAACTTCAGCACCTTCTTTTTCGATTCTATCAACTAAATGATCATTGCCGAACTCATGATATTTAATTAAGATTTCTCCAACAATTCCCACTTTTGGTTTTTCGACAAGGTTAATATCAATATTTTTAAAATCATTAATTATATTTTTAATATTTTTACGATAATCACTAAATTTACCGTTTGCAATCGAATTACAGCATTTTATATTCCATTTTTCATATAAAGAGTTAGTTTTACCTTCATGTATTTCATATGGCCTTGTGGCATATAATAATTTCATTAGTAAATCACCATATAAAACTGCCATTACTAGTTTATTTAACATTGGAAGAGTTAAATGAAATGCCTGTTCTTTTTCTAAACCATTAACATTAAATGATAATATAGATACTTTTTCAAGACCAGAATCTTTAAGTGCCTTTCTTATTAATCCAATATAATTAGTAGCTCTACATCCTCCACCGGTTTGTGTTATTATAACACTTGTATTATCAAGATCATATTTTCCACTTTGTAATGCTTCAATTAATTGTCCTGTAACTATAACTGCTGGGTAACATGCATCATTATTTACATATTTAAGGCCAGTTTTTATTGTTTCTTCAGTAGTTTTATTTAAATATACTGTTTTATATCCTGAGCTATTTAAAGCAGCTTCAAATAATGGCATATGAAATTGTGTCATATCTGGAAATAAAAGAACATGTTTTTTATCTTCTTCTTTAAAATAATTTTTTTCGTAATTATATGGTTTATAATTAATATTATTTTTTCTTTTATTCATTGATGCAATTAAGCTTCTAATTCTTATCTTTGCAGCTCCTAAATTATTAATTTCATCTATTTTTATTGTCGTGTATAGTTTATTATTAAATTTTAATATTTCTTCTGTTTGATCTGTTATTATTGCGTCTAGACCACATCCAAAAGAATTTAAATTAACTAATTCTAAATTCTCATATTGACTAACTACATCTGCTGCATGAAAAACTCTAGCATGATATTCCCACTGATTTACAATTCTAAGTTTGGTTTCCATTTTACTTAAATGACAGATTGAATCTTCAGATAAAACGGCTAAACCTAAACTATTAATCATAGTATCAATTCCATGATTTACTTCTTTATCTAAGTGATATGGTCTACCAGCTAACACGATAGCTTTTTCGTCATGATCATTAATATATTTTAAAAATTCTTCACCTTTTTGTCTTACTTCAAGTTTAAATTTATTTTGTTCTTTAAAACCTTTAGCTACTGCTTCTTTAATTTCGTTTTTAGTAAAATTATACTCTTTAAATTCTTCTAGTTTTAATAATCTTTGTACAAGTTTTTTTTCATCCATAGGTAAAAATGGATTAATAAACTTAACATTATTTTTGTTTATATCTTCAACATTTAATTTTATGGCTTCACTATAACTTTGAACAATTGGACAATTATAATGATTATCAGTATTATTAAATTCTTTATTTTCATACATAATGCATGGATAGAAAATAGTTTTTATGCCTTTTTCGATTAAATTAATTATATGACCATGAACAAGTTTTGCTGGATAACAAACAGATTCACTTGGCATGGATTCTATACCTTTTTCATAAATTCCTCGATTAGAATGGTCAGAAATAATAACTTCAAAGCCTAATTCGGTTAAAATCGTAAACCATAGGGGATAATTTTCATACATATTAAGTACTCTAGGTATTCCAATTTTACCTCTTTTAGAATTTTTATTTGGTTCATAGTTAAATAATCTATCATATTTCCATTTATACATATTTGGTAAATAAGAATTACTTCCGTTATTGCCACTACCTCTTTCACATCTATTACCAGATATAAAATGCTTTTTATTAAATTGACTGATTGTAAGAGCACAATGATTTTCACAACCTTGACATCTTGTATGTGTGACTTTTATTTCCATATCATTTATTTCTTTAGGAGTTAATATGGTAGATTTAATTTCATTATCATTATATTTTTTAAAAGCATCAAGTGCTAAAAGTGCAACACCATAAGCACCCATTAATCCAGCAATATCTGGTCTTACAATTTCTTTGCCAGTAATGTTTTCAAAAGCTTTTAAAACAGCATCATTTAAAAAAGTACCACCTTGCACTACTATTTTATCACCTAATTGTGACATTTCACGTATTTTCATTACTTTTTGAATAGCATTTCTAATTATTGAATATGATAAGCCAGCAAATATATCTCCTAATGGTCTTCCTTCTTTTTGAGTTTGTTTAATTTTACTATTCATAAAAACTGTACATCTAGAACCTAAATCTATAGGATTTTTACTTTTTACTGCAAGATTTACAAATTCATCAATTGTAATATTTAGACTTTTAGCAAGAGTTTCAATAAAAGAACCACATCCACTAGAACAAGCTTCATTAAGCATGATAGAATCAATAGCGCCATTTTTAATTCGAATATATTTCATATCTTGACCACCAATGTCAATAATACTTTCTACTCCTGGTAAGAAATAATTAGCTGCTTCATAATGAGCCATAGTTTCAATTTCACTGATATCAAGATTAAATGCAGTTTTAATTAACATTTCACCATATCCGGTTGAACCTGCTTGTCTAATAATAGTATTTTTAGGCATTTTATTGTATAAATCTAATAGCATTGTTTTAACAGTATCAACTGGAGTACCTTTATTGCTAGTATAATTTTCATATAAAAGTTCACCACAATTAGATATTGCTACAACTTTACAAGTAGTACTACCTGCATCAATTCCAACAAAAATATCTCCTTTATAACTATTTAAATCTGTTTTTTTAACAGATGCTTTTTGATGTCTTTTTACAAAGTTTTCATAATCTTTATTATTTTTAAAAAGTGCTGGTAAATTATTATTTTCTTCTTCTTTAAATGAATCTAACTTGTTTTTAATATTTATTAAATCTTTAATAGTTAATTCTTTTTTAGGTTCTTTATCGATAGCTGCTCCTAATGCTACATATAATTTAGCATCTTCTGGAATTATTATTTCATTTTCTTTTAAATCTAAAGTTTTAATAAATCTTTCTCTAAGCATTGATAAATAGGTTAGAGGGCCACCTAAAAAGATTACATTACCTTTTATGGGCTTTCCACAAGCTAAACCACTTATTGTTTGATTAACTACTGCTTGTAAAATAGAAAGTGCTACATCTTCTTTTTTAGCGCCTTCATTTAAAAGGGGTTGAATATCAGTTTTAGCAAATACGCCACAGCGAGATGCGATAGGATATATAATTGTACCTTTTTTTGCTAATTCATTTAAGCCATCTGTCGTTGTATTAAGAAGAACGGCCATTTGGTCTAAAAATGCTCCTGTTCCACCAGCACAAGAACCATTCATTCTTTGCTCAATAGTTTGATCAAAATATATTATTTTGGCATCTTCACCACCTAATTCAATACAAACATCTGTTTCTTTTGCATATTCTTTAATAGCATTTTTGCAAGATATAACTTCTTGTAAAAAATTAACATTTAAAAATTTTGATAAAGTAATTGCGCCACTTCCGGTAAATGTTATTGTAAATTTATTATTAGGAAATTTTTTAATAATATCATTAAGTATATCTTTAATAGTCTTTTTTGTATTTGAAAAATGTCTCATATATTCTTTATATAAAATATTATTTTTATTATCTATAATTACTGCTTTTACAGTAGTACTACCTACATCTAAGCCTATGTTTAAAAGATTTATCATACAACCACCTATTACAATTTATCACTTATTTATAAATAAATCAATTTTAATAAAAACGCTAATATTTAACTAAATTGTGATAGAATAATTATATAATATTATTAATATACTATATATGATTTAATAAAAAAATAGGAGGAAAAATGCAAGATTTTAATTATCATACACATACTTATCGATGTGGACATGCAGATCCATATTTAACTGATGAAGATTATGTTTTAGAGTTTATAAAACAAGGTTTTAAAAGAATTTGCTTTACAGACCACTCTCCAGAAAAGAATAGAATTGATTTAAGAAATAATATGCGAATGGATTATTCTCAAAAAGATGAATATCTTGAAAGTATAAAGTTTTTAAAGAATAAGTATAGAAATAAAATTAAAATTGAAACTGGTTTTGAGGTTGAATATTTGCCATTTGATGTTAATAATTTGCTAGAATTAAAAAAAGATGTTGATAAACTAGTATTAGGGCAACATTTTATTTGCAATCGTGATGGCAAATTAAGAATATTTAGACAAGCTGATTTTACGGATAGTGAACTTTTATTGTATGCTAAATATATAGATGATGCTTTATCTAAGGGTATTCCAGATATTATTGCACACCCAGATATTTATATGTTAAATAGAAATATTTTTGGAAAGATTGAAACTAAAGTTGCTAATTTAATTTGTGCATCAGCAGAAAAATATAATGTTCCTTTAGAAATAAATTTGGCTCAGCCATGTTTATATTATGAACATAAACGTAAAAATATAATTTATCCATGCCCTCAATTTTGGCAAATTGCTTCTAACTATAATGTTAAAGTAGTTTATGGAATAGATGCTCATTTTAAAGAACAAATATCTTATTTTAAAGAATCTGTTGAGATTGCAAATAGTCATATTGGATATGAAACTATTAAAAAATTACATTTTGTAAATGAGAATTTACAATGACATAGGTTGCACTAGCATCTTTTTTTTTGTATAATTTTTTTAGGATGGTGCTTTATGGACACATATGATTTAAAAAAGAAGTATGAAGAATTAAAATATAATTTAGATAAAATTGGGAGGTCACTTTGACTTAGAAAATAAAAGAGTGGAAGCTAATGATTTAGAATCTTTATTAAATGAAGATGGAATTTGGAGTGATGTTCAAAGGGCTAATAATTTAAATGCTAAGTTAACATCTTTAAGAAAAATCTTAACTAAATTTTATGATTTGGAAAATGAAGTAAATTCTTCAATTGAACTTTTAAATCTGCTTACTAATGATGATAGTTTAGAGGTTAATGAATTGGAGAATAATTTAAATAAATTAACTGAAAATATTAAAAGTATGGAAGTGGAAAGTCTTTTTACTGAAGAATATGATAATAATGCTTGTTATTTAGAGATTCATCCAGGAGCAGGTGGGACTGAAGCACAAGATTGGGCATCGATGCTTCTTAGAATGTATCAGATGTTTTGCGATAAAAATGGTTTTATTTATGAAGAGATTGATTACCAAAAAGGAGAAGAAGCAGGAATTAAAAGTGTGACTTTAAAAATATCTGGAGAACATGCTTATGGTTATTTTAAAGGAGAGCAAGGGGTTCATAGATTGGTTAGAATAAGTCCTTTTGATTCTAATGCAAGACGTCATACATCTTTTGCTGCTGTTTCAGTAATTCCGGAAATTGAACAATCAACTATGGTTGAGGTAAAGCCAGATGATATAAGGGTAGATGTATATCGCTCTTCTGGAAAAGGTGGACAAGGGGTAAATACTACTGATTCAGCTGTTAGAATTACACATATACCAACTGGAATAGTAGTAACTTGTCAAAACGAAAGAAGCCAAATTAAGAATAAAGAAACTGCTATGAAAGTTTTAATTGGTAAGTTAGAAAGACTATTATCTGAATCAAATGAAAAGGATATAGATAAACTAAAAAGTCATGTTAATATAGAGTTTGGTAGTCAAATAAGGAATTATACTTTAGAACCATATAAGTTAGTTAAAGATGTAAGAACTAATTATGAAAATTCAAATGCTGATGCAGTATTAAATGGGGATATTTTGGAATTTATGAAAGAATACTTAAGAATAAAGAGGTAGATTATGAAAAGATATTTTAATATTTTATTAGGATCACTAATTATTGGAATTTCTTTTAATGTATTTTTTGTTCCATATAATTTAATTCCAAGTGGTTTAATTGGACTTGGATCGTTATATAAAGAAACTTATAATTTAGATCCAGCTATTTTTATTGCAATTGCTAATTTATTTTTGCTTTTAATTGCTTTGCCTGTTTTAGGGGAAGATAAAACAGAAACATATCTTTTAACAAGTTTATTTATACCTCTTGTTATTTTTGCTACACAAAATATTAGTAGGTATATATATTTTGACAATTTAGAAACGATTATTATTGCAGTGGCTGGCGCTATTATTTGTGGGTATGGTTATAGTATTATTTATAAGGAAGGTGCTAGTGTTGGAGGATTTGAAACAATTCAAGCTATTTTTAATGAAACTGCTAAATCTTCTAATAGGCATTTGTCTTATTTTATTGAATTATCTATTGTAATTTTAACTGCTGTTATATTTAATTTTGAAATGGCAGTATATTCTTTAATAATTATTGCTATAATTACTTATATGACTACTAAGGCTAAAATTGGTATTAGTTCTAATAAAACTTTCTTTATAATTACTAATAAAGAAAAAGAGATAAAAGATTATTTAATTAATGATTTAAAGTATGATTTTACAGAGTTTAATGTAAAAGGTGGATTTACAAATCATAAGAGTAAAATAATAATGTCAGTTATAGATACTAAAGACTATTATAAATTAAAAGAGGGTATAGCTTTAATAGATTCAAATGCATTTATATCAATAATTGATGGTTATGAAACTATTAATAAAAATGTAGCTATAAATGCTAATAATAATTATAATTATTAATAATAAAACAATTCTATTTCGTAATTGTTTTTTCTTTACTTGAATTAGTTAATATGATAGAATTTAATTAGAAAAATATTAACAGGTGATACTATGGAAAAAACTATTGGTGGTAATTTAAAAAGATTAAGAATGAAGAATAATTTATCTTTAGCACAAGCTGGAAAACTACTTAATATATCTGCTCCAGGGTTACTTAAATATGAAAAAGATATGGTAGTTCCTAGTTTGGAAAGATTAGAAGAAATAGCTAGTGTATATAATTCGACTTTAGATGAGGTATTAGATAGTGGTAAATCTAATGAAATTAAGTTTACTAATTTAAAATGTACTTTAAGAACTCCTTTAATTATAGAAGATAAAATTAAAGCTATAATTCGTAAAAAAATTGATGATTATTTTGATCTTTTAGAATTATCAGATATTAAATTGCAAAATAAATTTGGAGTACATATATTAAATACTGTTCAAGAAGGAGAAAGTTTAGCAACAAAACTTAGAATATTTTTTACAATTCCAATAGATGCTCCGATTGCAAATTTAATATATTTACTTGAAAGTAATGGGATGATAATAATGACTATTCCAAAAGATGCTAATACTAAACATTTTATAGGTTTTTATGAAAATGTTAATAATGTTCCAATTATAATAGTTCCTGAAGAATGTAATGGTTATGATCAAAGATTTATAATTGCTAAATTCTTAGGAGAATTGTTAATTGTTGCAAATTCTAATAAAGATGAGATTACTGATAGGTTTGCTGAGGCATTATTAATTCCTAAACAATCTTTAATAAATGAATTTGGAAGTAGTCGTTCATCTATTGATTTTAAAGAAATTGAAATTTTTAGTAGTATTTATAAAGTAAGTTATAAGAATATTATAAAAAGATTATTAGAAGCTAAGATTATAAGTCAAAGTAATGCAAAGTATACTAATATTTTTATTAATAAAAATAATATTAAAGAACAAGTCTTTATAGAAGAAGCACATAATTTTAATAAAATGCTTTATAAACTTAAGGCTTTAGGACAAATTAAAGATATAAATAAATATTTATAATTTAGACTTAAAGATAATTTTTATTTTTTAAAAATAGTACAATCGTTTGATTTTTGCTTTAATAAATTTTCTGTTTTTGATATAATTAATATGCATATAGAAAGTAGGCAGTAATTATGAATATTTTTGAAAATTTAAATAAAGAGCAAATAGAGGCTGTTAAGCAAATAGATGGGCCTGTTTTAGTTATGGCAGGTGCTGGTTCTGGTAAAACTAAAGTCTTAACAAATCGTATTTCTTATTTAATAGAACAAGGAATACCTGATTATAATATTTTAGCTATAACATTTACAAATAAAGCAGCTAAAGAGATGCGTGATAGGGTTAATTTACTTATAAAGGATGTTTGCAGTTTTATTGGTACATTTCATTCTTTAGGTCTTAGAATTATAAGAGAAAATTCGACTTATTTAAATTTACCATCTAATTTTACAATAATTGATAGTGATGATACTAATGTAGTAATTAAAAAAATTCTTAAAGATATGAATTTAGATCCTAAACAGTATAGTCCTTCATATATTCGTAATAGGATTAGTTTTATTAAGAATCAGATGCTTTCTGATATTGAATTAGATAAATTATTTAATACACCAATGGATAAAGTAGTGGTAGAGGTTTATCGAAAATATAATAAGAAATTATTAGAAAGTGCTTCTGTTGATTTTGATGATTTATTGCTTTTACCTGTTCGTCTTTTTGAAAAATATCCAGAGGTTTTAGAACATTATCAAGATAAGTTTAAGTATATTTTAATTGATGAGTATCAAGATACTAATCCTGTTCAGTATAAGTTATCTGTTATGCTTGCTAATAAATATAAAAATATTTTTGTAGTTGGAGATATGAATCAAAGTATTTATGCTTTTAGGCAAGCAGATTACCGAAATATTATTAATTTTGAAAATGATTTTAAAAATTGTAAAGTTATTAAACTAGAACATAATTATCGTAGTACTAATACAATTTTAGAAGCTGCTAATGAAGTTATTAAAAATAATAAAGAACGTAAAGATTTAAGATTATATTCTGATAAAGGTGAAGGAGTAAAAATTAAGTATTTACGTAGTTATGATGAAAAACATGAAATTGCGCTTGTTATTGACGAGATAAATGATTTAATTACTAAAGGATATGATTATAAAGATTTTGCGATTCTTTATCGTACTAATGGTCAAAGTCGTGCTATTGAAGAAGTATTTATGTCTAAAGGGATGCCTTATAAAGTATTTGGTAGTTATTATTTCTATAATCGTAAGGAAATTAAAGATTTAATTAGTTATTTAAGGTTAATATATAATCCTCATGATGAAATAAGTTTAAGAAGAATTATTAATGTTCCTAAAAGAGGTATTGGAGATGCAGCTATTAAAGATATTGAAGATAGGGCAGCAAGTATGGGCATTTCAATGTTTGATGCATTGGAAAATAAAAAGGAATTAGAATTTAAAACTTTAATTGAAGATTTAATTAAAAAAAGTGATAGTTTATCTTTAACTGAATTAATAGATGAAGTTTTAGATAAAACTGGTATTAAAAGAGAACTAGAGGCAAGTAAGTCTTTAGAAGATGAAGCAAGATTAGAATTTTTAATGGAATTTAAATCAATTACGGCTTCTTTTGAGGAAAGAACTGGTTCTGTTAATTTAGGAGATTTTTTAGAAGAAGTATCACTTATATCTGATATTTCTAATCATACTGAAGATGGAGATGCAGTTACTTTAATGACGTTACATAGTGCTAAAGGTTTAGAATTTCCAGTAGTATTTTTAGTTGGTATGGAAGAAGGAATCTTTCCACATAATATGTCGTTAATGGAAGATAATTTAGAAGAAGAAAGAAGACTCTGTTATGTTGGAATAACTCGTGCTAAAGATAGATTATATATAACTAATGCTAAAAGAAGAATGCTTTATGGTAAAGATAATATGAATATGCCATCAAGATTTATTTCTGAAATAGATCCTAAATTAATTGAAAAGAATGAAACAGCTGATAGGGAAGTTAAATTTATTGATAAAAAAGAAGTCTATACTAATGATAATAATGATATTGTTAAAGGTAGCATTATTGAACATGAACAATATGGTATAGGTGCTGTAACTAAAGTGGATGGTTCTTTAATAGAAGTAGCTTTTAAAACTGGTGTAAAAAAACTAATGAAAAATCACAAAAGTATTAAAAAAATATCTTGAGGTGGGTATGATTTATTTAAAAAGTTTCAAAATCTTAAATGAAGATGAAGAGTCTTACTGTTTAGATGATAGAAGAATTTATAATAATTATTATCCATTAAATATTTTTACACCTAAAAATTTTGAAAATATTCATTTTGAACCAATTACAATTTTCTATGGAGGCAATGGATCAGGAAAAACTACTCTTTTAAATATTATTGGAAATAAACTAAATTGCCAAAGAAAAAATATAATCGAAAAAGGAACTTTTTTTAACAATTATGTTAAACTGTGCAATTATGAAATGAGTTATGAAGAACCAGAAGAAATAAAATTTATTTCAAGTGATGATGTATTTGATTATTTGTTAGATATTAGAGCAATTAATGCAAATGTTAATAGAAGAAAAAATACTTTATCTAAAGAATGGGTAGAAAGAAAATATAATACTGAAAACTTTGGTATAATAGACCATGAACTTATTAAAGATTCATATGATGCTAAACATAAAACAATGTCCTCATATATTAGAGGTAGATTAATGAATAACAATATTATTGAGCAATCTAATGGCGAATCAGCCCTTATGTTTTGGGAACAAGATATCAAGGAAAATGGGATATACATTTTAGATGAACCAGAAAATAGCTTATCAGCTGAAAATCAATTGAAATTGAAACAATTTATCGAAGAGTCTGCTAGATTTTATAATTGTCAATTTATAATGTCAACTCATAGTCCATTTTTACTTAATTTAAAAGATGCATTAATATATGATTTAGATGATGTTCCTGTTAAAACTAAAAAATGGTGTGAACTACCAAATGTTAGAATTTATTATAATTTTTTTAAAGATAATGAAAAAGATTTTGTAAGGTAATTTCTTTATAAATCTTTTTATTTTTAGTATAATATTAAAAGAAGGTGAGCAAGATGAAAGAACGATATGATGAATTAATAAAACTTATAGAACAGGCTAATTATGAATATTATACATTAGATAATCCGACTTTAACTGATAGAGAATATGATAATTTAATGAGTGAACTTTTGGATATTGAAAATAAATATCCAGAAATTAAAAGAGCCGATTCACCTAGTGAAAAAATAGGTGGCGAAGTTATTAGTGAATTTCAAAAAGTTACTCATAAGGTACCGATGTTTTCAATTGCAGATGTTTTTAATGAGTCAGAAATAGTGGCTTTTGATGAACGAATAAGGAAAGAATTTCCAAATCCTAGTTATGTTTGTGAACTAAAAATTGATGGTCTTGCTGTGTCAATTCAGTATGAAGAAGGTATTTTTAAAAGTGCTGCTACTAGAGGTAATGGTACTGTTGGCGAAGATATTACCCACAATGTTAAAACTATTAAAAGTATACCTATGAGGTTAAATAAACCAGAAACTATTGAGGTTCGTGGAGAAATTTATATGCCACTATCATCTTTTAATAAATTAAATGAAGAAAGAGAAAAAAATGGTGAGACTTTATTTCAAAATCCAAGAAATGCAGCAGCTGGTTCAATTAGACAGTTAGATTCAAATATAGCTAAAAAAAGAGGATTAGATGCTTTCTTTTATCATGTGCCAGCAACTCTAAAGCATACTCATTATGAAACATTAAATCATATGAAAGAGCTTGGACTTGTTGTAAACCCTAATATAAAAATGGTTAAATCTTTAGAAGAAATTTTGGATTATATTAACTATTGGACTGCTCATCGTTTTGAACTTCCATATGATATTGATGGAATTGTTATTAAAGTAAATGATATTCATATGCAAAGAGAATTAGGTGCAACTGCTAAGTATCCTAGATGGGTAATTGCTTATAAGTTTCCAGCTGAGGAAGTAAAATCTAAATTAACTGATATAGTTTGTACAGTTGGGCGTACTGGACAAATTACACCTAATGCGGTTTTTAATCCTATTAAAATTATGGGATCAACGGTAAGAAGAGCTACTTTACATAATGAACAATACATTCAAGATAAAGATTTACTTATAGGTGATACTATTTTAGTTCGTAAGGCTGGTGATGTAATTCCTGAAGTAGTTGGCCCAGTTGTTAGTGATAGAACTGGTAATGAAATTAAATTTGTAATGCCTACTAACTGCCCAATATGTAAAGAAAAGTTAATAAGAACTGAATCTGGAATTGATTTAAAATGTCCTAATGATAATTGTCCTGCAAGAAGTATAGAGGCACTAATTCATTATTCTGATAGAAAAGCAATGAATATTGAAGGTCTTGGTGAAAGAATAGTAGAAGACTTTTATAATATGAATATTATTAGAAGTATTCCTGATATTTATAATTTAAAAGATAAAAAGGAAGAACTAATTGAATTAGAAGGTTTTGGAAGTAAGAGTGTTAATAATTTATTAGAAACTATAGAAGAGTCAAAGAATAATTCTTTAGAAAAACTATTATTTGCTATTGGAATTTCAGGAATTGGTGAAAAAAATGCTAAAGTTTTAGCTAAAAAGTATAATAATTTAGATGGTTTAATGAATGCATCAGTAGAAGAACTTACTAATATTCCTGATATTGGGCCTATTCTTGCTAAAAATATTAGAGAGTTTTTTACTAATAAGGATAATATAGATTTAATTAATAAATTAAAAGAAATTGGAGTTAATACTAAGTATTTAGGAGCTCAAAATGTTGAAAATCCAGAACTTATGAACAAAAAAATAGTTGTAACTGGTACTTTAAAAAAATATACAAGAGAAGAAATACAATCTTTGATTGAACAAAATGGGGGCAAATGGTCAAGCAGTGTGTCTAAAAGTACTGATGCTGTTATTGTAGGAGAAAATCCTGGTAGTAAATATGATAAAGCTTTAGAATTAAAAGTACCAATTTGGACAGAAGAAGATTTTGAATCTTTAATAAAATAAATAATTGATATTTGTAAGCAATCCTAGATAAACAAAGGAATTGCTTTTAATTTTAACTTGACTTTTATAGACTCCAAATTATAATGATAGACTGAGATGAGGAATTAGATTATTTTTGCCTTTCGGATAAGCTGGCTCTCTAATGGGGGTGGCAAGTTTAGAAAGGGGATATTTATGAACATAGTACATATTGAAATAATTATTCTTTTGCTTATTATATATAGATTAGTACGAATAGTGCTAAAACTTATAGAATGTGCAACAAAAAACATCACCTAGATAGGTGATGAGGATTTAACTGTTCATCTCTTTCTTAATTAAATTTTAGCATATAGAATTTTTTTGCAACACAAAACTTGATAGTATAGTATCTCTGTCGTTTATAATTAAATACTTTATTTCTTACTTATTTTTGGATTTTTCGTTTTAATTGAATTAAAACTCTATGTATTGTATAATATTATTGCGAGGTGGAAAATGAAAAAAATAAAAGAATTTTATCATAACAATCGTATATATTGTATATTAATGTTTATAAGTTTACTATGTATTATATTAATTGCTATAGCATTTTTAATGTTTTTTGCTTATCAAACAAAAACAGATGTTTATGGTAATAGACTAAATGGAATAGAAAGTGTTGAAATTAGTAAAACACATAAAGATGAAATATTATCTTTTATAACTGAACAAGAAATAGTTGATAAAGCTACTATGAATATTAAGGGAAAAATTATTTATTTAAATGTATATTTAAAAGAAAGCAAAGTTGATGATGCTCAAAGTATAGCTGTTAAAGTGCTAGAAAAGTTTTCTGAAGATGAAAAAAACTTTTATGATATAAATTATACTTTTGCTTTAACTACTGAAGTAGAGGATAGTCCTTTTCCTATTATGGGATATAAGAAAAGTGATAAAACTATTATATCTTGGACGAAAGTAAATGGTGACTAATGAAAAAAAATAAAAAAATAATTATTAGTGTGCTTTCTAGTATAATAATTGTTGCTTTAGGTATTTTTGGTTATTATAAATTTTTCTATGATGCTAATAAGTTAAACTTAACAGAAAAAGAATGGTTAAGTAAAAATAAATCAACTATAGTTACTTTTAATGTTCCTAATGAGTTAAATGTTTTTTCTAAGGCTGGTAAAGGTGTATTTTATGATTTTTTAAATGGGTTAGAAAAAGATAATGAAATAACTTTAAATAAAACTGTAATAAATATTGGAGAAGAAAACGGTTTAGGATTTGTTGTAAAAAAAGAAATTGATAGTGATGATTTATTAGTTTTTAGTGATCATTATGTGTTAGTAGGAAAAAACTATATAAGTATTCATTCTTTAAGTGATTTAATTGGTAAAAGTGTAGGTGCTCTTTCAACTGATGTAAGTAGGATTACTGCTAATTATAGTGATGCTATTAATTTTACTCCTGCACAAAGTAAAGATGCACTTTTAGAAAGTTTAAAAAATGATAAAGTTTCATTTATAATAGTGCCTCTTAATGAATATATAGATGAAATTCTTACTAATAATTATAAAATAGTTTATCATTTAGATGATATTACTAATAAATATTACCTTAATTTTGGTACTGATAAAACTTTAAATTCAATTATTAAGAAATATTATAATGGTTGGATTAATAAAAAGTATAAAGATAGTTATTATACAAATTTATATAATTTATTTATTGATAGTCTTTCAATAAGTCAAATTAATTTAGATACTTTAACTAGTCGTAATTATAATTATGGTTTTATATCATCTACGCCATATCAAACTTTAAATAGTTCTAAATATGGTGGAAAAATTATGGCATATTTAGAAGATTTTAGTAAATTTAGTGGAACAACCTTTGTTTATACTAAGTTTAAAAGTGTTAATGAATTATTAAAGGCTTATGATAATGGAAAAATAGATTTACTATTTGACAATATGGCATTTAATTATAAAGGTATAGAAATTAATACTAATATTAGTAATAAGTATGTTATAGTTGGACCATTAAAAACAGCATTTAAGGTAAGTAATTTAATGGATTTAAGTAATGTCCAAGTATATTCTTTAAAGGATAGTAAAATATCTAATAGATTAAAAGAAAATAATAAAATTACTATAAAAAATGTTAATACGGAAAAGGAGCTTTTAAAAGCTATAGCGAAGCAAAAAATAGTGGCATTAAATATTGATATGTATAACTATTTAATAAATAGTAAAATTAAAAATTATAATATTATTTATGAAGAGTATTTACCAAATTATAGTTTTAGATTACAAAATAATAATGAAACTTTTATAAAACTATTTGAAAATTATATTAATTATTTAAGTGATTATCAAATGCAAAATGAAGGTTCATTATCTTATAGAAGTGCTGAATCTAATGGTAATTTAATTAGTACTATTGCTAAATATATTTTAATGATTATTGCTATAGTAATAGTTGTTTTAGGAATTATATTTACATCTAAAAAACAATTAAAAATAAATACTAAGAAAATTAGAAAAGATGAAAAGTTAAAGTATGTTGATATGCTAACTTCTTTAAAAAATCGTAATTATTTAAATGAAAGAATGAATATTTGGAATGAAAATACAATTTATCCACAAGCTATAATTGTAATCGATTTAAATAATATTAAATATCTTAATGATACATTTGGAGCTAAAGAAGGGGATAAACAAATAATGGCAGCGGCTAATATTCTACATCAAACTCAGTTAGATAATACAGAAATAATGCGTACTGATGGTAATGAATTTACGATTTATTTAGTAGGATACAATGAAAAACAAGTTGTTAATTACTTGAAGAAGTTAGTTAAAGAATTTAATGAATTACCTTATGAATACGGCGCTGCATTTGGCTTTTCAATGATAGTTGATGATTTAAAATTAATTGATGATGCTATAAATGAAGCAACATTACAGATGAGAGAAAATAAGGAAATAGAAAATGAAAAAACTGAAAAATCTGAAAGAGAAAGCGAATAATCATTTTAATAAAAGAAAAAAGCAAGTAGTCGTTTTTAGTAAAAAAGTTTGGGAAATATTAAATAGACCAGAGATGGCTGTGTTACCAGGACAACTTGCCTTTTTTTTAATATTATCTTTAGTACCAATAATAACCTTAATTGGATATGTTGCTTCATATTTCAATATTAATATTAATTATATAATTGAACTTATTAAAGTTAATTTTGGAGAAGATGTTGTTAATTCAATTATTCCGATTATTAGTGGAGATGGAATAGATTTAAAGTTAATTATTATGTTAGTAGTTATGTTTTATTTTGCTGCTAATGGTCCGGCTTCAATTATTTATACGGCTAATGAAATACATGGAATTAAGCAATCTTCTTGGATTAAGAGAAGAATTAAAGCATTAATTATTACTTTAATATTGGTACTATTATATTTGTTTGTTATTTTAGTTCCATTATTAGGAGAAAAAATAATAGATGCTGTTGATTATTTTAATTTAATAAAATCTGTAATGGCAAATTTTTTAAGTATTATTCGTGGGCCGATATCATGGATTATAATATTTGTATTTATTAAAACAATATTTATTTTAGCACCAGATAAGAAAATGCCAGGTGCAAGAATAAATTTAGGGGCTATATTTACTACGATATTTTGGATATTAGCAACTCATATTTATGGTTATTATGCTAGTCATTTTGCAGTTTATGATTTGTTTTATGCTGGTTTATCTAATATAGCAATTTTAATGCTTTGGATATATATGCTAAGTTGTATATTTGTTATTGGACTTAGTTTAACAACTAAAATTAATTATGAAGAATTGGGAAAAACTGGTTCTATAAATGAGTAAAATGTGTGCACATTAGTAATGTGTACACGAATATTACTTAGTACATGGATTTATTACAATCATCAATCTAGTTTCTTGTGAACTAACGATATTGTAAAGTAATATTTGAGAAGTAATTAATTTTACTTCTTTTTGTTTGATTTTAAGTGATGTCACTTCGTGTTTTAAATACTTAGAATAAGATAATATTATTTTAGAAGTTGGTTTCAATTTCTAGGTTATGTAAATATGTACATTATATATTTTATTATTAACTCCTAAACGATAGTAAAATATGCAGTTTTTGTATATATCGTATTAACTTTACTAAAGTTTTTTGTCCATTATTAAAATAATAGTAGAGTATTATATACATAACCTAAGGCCTATTAAATTTTAATAGGTTTTTTCTTTTAAAGTAATTTAGAATATTTGAAAATGGATTTAATTGTGATAGAATTGAATAAGAGGTGGGTATGATGAAGAATAATAGTAAAAAATTAAAGAGTATTAATTATGAGAGTGAAGATACTAAAGAAATTAAGAATTTAATCTTTATAGTTATTGGAATTATAGTTATTGTTGGTGGTTTATATTTATTAACAGTTAGGTCTTTAAATAAGGAAAAAACATCAAATGTAGAATTTGATTATAGTTCTTGTAGTGTAGGAATGATGTTTAATCGTCCTTATGATGAATATTATGTTTTCTTATATAAGAGTGATGATGAAAATGCTGCAAAATATAATTCATTAGTTAGTGCTTATTCTAAAAAAGAAGGTGCTAATAAAATTTATACAGTAGATTTAAATTCTAATTTAGATAGTAAATATTTAAGTGAAGAATCTAATACTAATCCTGGTAGTGTTAGTGATGTTAAAATAAAAGATTCTGCTCTTATCTTAATTAAAAATGGTAAAGTTTCAAAATATTATGAAAAAGTATCTGATTATGAAGAAGCACTAAAATAGTGTTTTTTTCTTTTGAAAATAAAATAATTATAAAATGTATTTTTGTATTTTTATCTTATAGAAAATATGTTAGAATTAAGATAGAGATGATAATATGAGTGATAAGGATAATAAGTCAACTACTTTTAAATTATGGGAAGTAATTGTAATTACTTTAGTTTCTTCTTTAATTATGAGTTTAAGTACTGGTTATGTTATATATCGCGGTAATAGACCAGTTAGTATGAATAACTCTAAAGAATTAGATGAATTTATTACGTCGTATAAAAATATTTTAAATAATTATTATGATGAAATAGATGAAAGTGCTTTAGTGGATGCGGCTATTAATGGAATGCTTAAGTATTTAGGAGATCCATATACTACTTATTTAAATGAAAATAATACAAATGTATTAAATAATTCTCTAAATGGTACTTATGAAGGGATTGGAATTAAAGTAAGTTTAAATGAGAATAATGAAATAGTTATTAGAGATGTTATAGATGATACACCAGCATCTAAATCTGGTTTACTTACAAATGATATTATTACTAAAATAAGTGATAATGATTTAGCTGGATTAAGTGTTAGTGATGCAGTTAATTTAATTAAAAATAGTAGTACAAATAATATAAAGATTGAAGTAAAAAGAAATAATGAATTAAAAACATTTGATTTAATAAAATCATCATTTAATATTCCTGTTTATAAAGAAATATTTAATCAAAATGATAAAAAAATAGGATATATTCAGATTGATAAGTTTTCTGATACTATATATGATGAATTTAGTAAGGCATTAAAATCGTTAGAAGAAAGTAATATTGATAGACTTATTATTGATTTAAGAAGTAATACTGGAGGGTATTTATCTGGTGCTACTAATATTGCTCAATTATTTTTAGAAAAAGGTAAAGTTATTTATTCGTTAGAAAGTAAAACTAGTAAAGATGTTACGAAAGACGTTACTGATGAGCATCGTGATTATAAAGTTTTTGTTTTAATTAATAATAGTTCTGCATCTGCTTCAGAGGTGTTAGCATCTGCTTTAAAGTATAGTTATGGTGCTACTTTAGTTGGGACAACTTCTTATGGTAAAGGTAAAGTTCAAAGAACAAGTAAGTTAAATGATGGAACTATGTATAAATACACAACAGCTAAGTGGCTTACTCCAAATGGGGACTGCGTAGATGAAAAAGGTTTAGTACCAGATATAAATGTTGAACTTGCTAAGGAATTTTTAGAAAATCCAGTTTTTGAAAATGATAATCAACTTGGGACTGCAATTATAGAAATATCTAAATAATAGTAGATTTTATAGCAATCTACTATTTTTCTTGCTATAATTTTATTATGGGGGATGTATATGAAGACGATAGAATTTAAAAAGTATAATTTAACTATTAATTTAACACCTTTTATTAATATTGTAGGCTCATCATCAAGTGGTAAGACAAGAGTTTTAAAAAGTTTAATAAACAAAATAGATAATAGTGATGTTTATATTGATGATAGATCTGTTAAGGATATTGATATTGAGTATTTAAGAAAAAATGTTGCTGCAGTTTTAAAGACACATGAATTTAAAACTGATTATGTTAAAGAAGAACTTTTATATTATCAAAAAATACTTAATATTAATGAAGATGTTGCTTATAAGAATATTGATAATTTTGTTAAGTTTTTTGATTTGGAAGATTTAATTGAATCAAAAATTAGTTATCTTACGATTTATGAAAAAGCTTTTTTAAAAGTATTATCATTGTTAATTATTAAGCCGGCGGTTTTGGGGATTGATGACTTTTTAACTTATTTAACATATGATCAAAAATATAAAATTTTAAAATATGCTAAAGAAAATAATATAAGTATTTTAAATGTAACTACTAATTCTGAAGAACTTTTACTTGGTAGTGATATTATTGTAATGGATAATAATCAAGTAATTGCTTATGATAAAACAGAAAACATATTATCTGGGGATAAATTCTTATCTAAAATTGGAATGGATGAACCATTTATTGTAGAACTTAGTACAAATTTAAATTATTATGATTTACTTAAAGAAAAATATTTTGATATGAATGCTTTAGTAGGTGAGTTATGGAAGTAATGTATTCTAATTCAATCAATAATAAATATTTTAATAATCGTGCTTTTATAGCATTTATGGGGGAAGTTAGTGATTTAAATACGATTGTTAGTGATATTTCAGATACTAAGTTAAAGCCTAATAAGAAAGTTAAAAAGTTTATTAATAATATTGCTTATTTAGATATTGTAGGACTTAGTTATGATGTTTTAAAGATGAGGGTTGGTACATTAAGTGATACTAAACTAAAACTTATTAAGCTTATTAATGTATGTGAGAAACATCCACATTTAATTATTTTAAATAATTTTGATTTAGGGTTTAATTATAAAGATAAATCTAAAATTAGTAAACTAATTAAAACAATAAATGCAGAATATAAGACTAATTTTATAGTGATTTCTAATGATTTAATATTTTTGAATAAAATCTCAAAACATTTAATTATTTCAAAGAATAGAATTATTAAATATCAAGGTGATATAATTAGTGCGATAAAACAAGGATTAGTTGATAAACCTCCAATAATTGACTTTATTGATTTAGCAAATAAGAAAAAAGCTAAGTTAAGTTATACTTTAGATAATAAGGAATTATTAAAAGATATTTATAGGAGTGTATTTTAATGAGATATTTAGCTAAAATAAGTTATGATGGTAGTAAGTTTTATGGATTTCAAAGATTAAATAATCATAAAACTGTTCAGGAGGAATTAGAAAAAGCATTAAGTACTATTAATAAGTCAGTAGTAGTTGTTAAGGGAGCTGGAAGAACTGATAGAGGAGTTCATGCTTTTAATCAAGGTATTTCTTTTGAACTTAATATTCAAATACCTTTAAATAACTTAAAAGAGGCTATTAATTCTTTAGTAGATAAATCTATTTATGTAAATGAAATATATGAAAAAGATGATAATTTTCATGCAAGATTTGATTCTTTAGAAAAAACTTATGAGTATGTAATAAATATGGGAGAGTATGACCCAATAGATAATGATTACATTTATAATTATAATTACAAATTAAATATTAATAAGATGAAAAAAGCTTCTAAATATTTAAAGGGAATGCATTCTTATAAGGCTTTTACATCGGGAGAAAGAGATAATTATAATAGTATTATTTATGATATAAAATTTAAAAGAAAAAAAGACATTTTAGTTATTGTATTTAGAGGAAAGAGTTTTTATAGGTATATGATTAGAAATATGGTTGGTGCTTTAATTTTAATAGGAGAAGGAAAGTATGAACCTGAAATAATAGAAGAAATGGTAGATAAAAATAAAAAAATATATAATTATATAACAGTTCCGGCTAGTGGACTATATTTAGTAGATGTTAAATATTAAATAGACAATAAATCTTAAATTTAGTAAAATAGTTATAACGAAGGTGTTTACTTATGGATTATACAGTGAATGGTAATAATATATTTTTAATTGTTTTTATAACTTTTTTGTGTAGTTTATTGTTAGTTCCAATTGTTAAAAAAGTTGCAATTCATATTAATGCAATAGATTATCCTAATGAAAGAAAAGTTCATGTTAAGCCAACTCCAAGGTTAGGTGGTCTTGCTATATTTTTGTCATTTTTGCTTGGATATATTTTATTTGGGCAGATTACAGTTCAGATGATATCTATTTTAATAAGTGGTTTTATTTTAATAATATTAGGTATTTGTGATGATATTAATCCTATTAAGGCTAGGTATAAATTTATTGTTCAGCTTATTGCAGCATTGATAGTGGTGTTTTATGGTAATATTTATATACCAATGATTAGTATATTTGGAAGTAATATAAATTTTGGAATATATGGGTATCCATTAGCAGTTTTATTTATAGTTTCTATTATTAATGCTATTAATTTGATTGATGGTTTAGATGGACTTGCTGCTGGAACTAGTTCGATATTTTATTTAACAACTGCCATTTTGTCATTTTATTTAGTTAGGTTAAATGGTTTAGATGTTATTTTGTGCCTTATTATGTTAGGCTCTACTTTAGGCTTTTTAGTTTATAATTTTTATCCTGCTAAAATATTTATGGGTGATACGGGTAGTATGTTTCTTGGCTTTATGATAGCAGTAATTGGACTACTTGGTTATAAGGGGACAACAGTTACTTCTTTAATAGTGCCAATTATTATTTTGTTTTTACCTATACTTGATACAATATTTGCAATTATAAGAAGGATTATTAAGGGTGAAAATATTGGTAAAGCTGATAAAGCACATATTCATCATCAATTATTAAAACTAAATAAGTCAGTAAGAAAAACTGTTTTAAGTATGTATGGAATAAATATTATTTGTGCAGCTGTTTCAATTTTTTATGTTTTAGGTGATAATAAAGTCGCTATTATTTTATATATAATAGTTACTTTAATAACAATAGTACTTGTGTTTAAAACTGATATTCTATTTGAACATGATAAAGTGCGTGGTACTAAAAATAATGATTATGAAAAAATACTAGGTTTTAAAATATGTTGTTTAGAGAAAAATGATATTTTAAAAGGCATTCTAAATGATATTAATAATCATGAAAGTAATATAGTATTTAATATTAATCCTTTAATAATTAATAATTTTTATAGAGATAGAAAAAATGTTAGGATTATTAATCAAGAAAAATATAATATACCTGATGGTATAGGTGTTGTTTTTGCTTCTAAGTTAAATAAAAATCTAATTGGTAATAGAATTACTGGAATTGATATGTTTAATGATTTATGTAAAATGGCAAATGATAATAATTATAAAATATTTTTATATGGTTCAAAAGAAGAAGTTGTTAAAAGAACAAAAGATATTCTTGAAAAGAAGTATCCTAATATAAAGAGTATTGAATATATTAATGGATATGTAGATGAAAAAGAGGCTTTAAATAGAATATTAAAAAATAAACCAAATATGTTATTTGTTGCTTTAGGAAGTCCTAAACAAGAAGAATTTATTATTAATAATCGAGATAAGTTAAAAAATATCAATTTAATTATGCCAATTGGTGGGTCAATGGATGTTATATCTGGCAATTTAAAGCCAGCGCCATCTATTTGGAAAAGAATTCATTTGGAGTGGTTATATCGAATGATTCAAGAACCTAAAAGATTTAAACAAGTATTTAAATTAATCAAATTTGGCTTCATGGTAATTTTTAGAAATAGTTGTTATAATAATATAGAGGATGATTTATGAAAAATATAATTGAAAGTTTAAAAAAATATAGATTCTTACTTAATCAATTAGTAATTAGAGATTTTAAAGTAAAATATAAAAGAAGTGTTTTAGGAATAGTATGGAGTTTACTATATCCTCTTTTAATGATGGGCGTAATGGCTGTAGTTTTTTCTAATGTTTTTAAGTATTCTACGCCAGATGTAAATTACTTAGCATATTTAATGAGTGGGCTTACTTTATTTAATTATTTTAGTGAAGCTTCAAATTTAGCAATGAGTAGTATAGTTGCTAATTTTAGTCTATTAAATAAAGTTTATATTCCTAAATATATCTTTCCATTATCAAAAGCTTTATTTGTTGGAATTAATTTTTTACTTTCATTAATACCATTATATATAGTTATTATAGCTACTGGTACTGGACTTAATTGGTATCATTTCTTACTTCCGTATTGTTTTGTTTGTTTATTTTTATTCACACTTGGAATGGGTTTTATTTTATCAACTATTTCAGTATTTTTAAGAGATATGTTTTATATTTATGGTATACTTATTTCTATTTGGACTTATTTGACACCTATTATGTATGATATAAAATTAATATCTAATCCAACATTACAATTCATAATGAAATTAAACCCTATGTATCAAATTATTAATTTTGCAAGAACAATTATTTTATACCATAGTATGCCTACTTTAGGTCAATTTGCTGGATGTGCAATGTCAGGACTAATAGTTGCTATAATAGGTGCTATAGTTTTTAAAAGGAATCAAGATAAGTTTATATATTATGTATAGGAGAATATCATGACTAAGAAGACAAATATTAAAAATAATATTATGATTAGCATAGAAAATGTTTCTATGAGATTTAATTTAGGAATAGATAAAGGTTTTTCTTTAAAGCAATGGTTTGTTGATATAGGAAAACGTAAGCAAAAGAAGAAAAATGAATTTTGGGCCTTAAAAGATATTAATTTGAAAGTAAAACAAGGTGAAGTAATAGGTTTTATTGGATCAAATGGTGCAGGAAAATCAACTTTACTAAAAGTAGTAGCAGGTGTAATGAAGCCTACTAAAGGTGTTGTAAAAAGTTATGGTAATATTTGCCCAATGATAGAACTTGGAGCTGGATTTGATCCACAATTAACAGCAAGGGAAAATATTTATTTAAATGCGGCTGTTATGGGTTATTCAAAAGAATTTATTGAATCAAAATTTGATGAAATTGTTGAATTTAGTGAACTTAAAGATTTTTTAGATGTACCAGTTCAAAATTTTTCTTCTGGTATGAGTGCTAGATTAGCATTTTCAATTGCAACTGTTGTTGATCCAGAAATATTAATTGTTGATGAAATTTTATCAGTTGGAGATGTTGCTTTTCAATCTAAAAGTGAAGCTAAAATGCTTAGTATGATTGGTGGAGGAACAACTGTATTATTTGTTTCACATTCTGTAGCACAAATTAAAAAAATGTGTGATAGAGTTGTTTGGATTGAACATGGAGAAATTAAAAAAATTGGGGATAAGAAAGTGTGCGATGAGTATTTAGAATATATGAATAATAAGTAGAGGTTAATAAATGAAAAAAATTATTATTTTTAGTAAAGATTTATCAATTGGCGGTATGGAGAAGTCTTTAATAGTATTATTAAATGAATTAGTAAATTATTATAAAGTAACGCTAGTTTTAGAAAATATAACTGGTGAATTATTAAGTGATTTAAATAAAAACATATTAATAAAGAAGTATCCTATTTCTAATTCAAAAATAGTTTTTATTAGAAAAATAATTAATGGATTTAATCGTTTGTGTTGGAAGATTAAATATAACAATAAATATGATTTTTCATGTAACTATGCTACTTATTTAGTATGGGCTTCAAGGCTCGCACAAATTTCTTCTAAGAATTCGGCATATTATGTTCATAGTAATTATTATGAGGTTTTTAATCATGATCAAAAAAAGTTTAAGGATTTTTTTGATCAACATAATATTGGAAAATTTAAAAATATTATTTTTGTATCTAATGAAAGTTTAAATTCTTTTATTAATGTTTATCCTAATGTGAATAAAGTAATGGTTATTAACAATTTAATAGATTATAAAAACATAAGAAAACTTGCAGGTGTTAATAAAAATGATTTATTTGATAATGAAAAAGTAAATTTACTATTTATTGGGAGATTGGATAATGATTCTAAAAATATTGATTTATTATTAGATAGTTTTTGTCTTGCTTATAAGGATAATAATAATATTAATTTAACAATTATCGGAGATGGTGATTATAAAGATAATATTAATGAATTTATTAAGAAAAATAATCTTAATAATTGTATTAAATCTTTAGGAGCACTCACTAATCCATATCCTTATTTAAAGGCGGCAGATGCATTAATTTTAACTTCAAATTATGAGGGAAATCCTGTTGTTTATTCTGAGGCTTTAGTTTTAGATAAAGTTATATTAACTACTATTTTAACTAGTGACAATGAAATTGATATAAAAAATTACTCAGTATATTTGAAAAAAGATAAAAGAGATATAGCTAATAAAATTGCGAAATTATCTAAAAAAGATATACATTACAATCTTGATTTTGATATAATTAACGAGAAAAGAATTAGTCATTTAAAGAGTATAATAGAGGAGTAATAGTAATGGAAAAAGTTATTCATTATTGTTGGTTTGGCGGAAAACCATTACCTAAACTAGCAAAAAAGTGTCTTAGAAGTTGGAAGAAATATTTACCTGATTTTAAAATTATTGAATGGAATGAAAGAAATTTTGATGTTAATTTAACTAAGTTTTCTAAACAAGCTTATGATGCTAAAAAATGGGCATTTGTAAGTGATGTAGCAAGAATTTATGCGTTAAAAGAATTTGGCGGTATCTATTTTGATACTGATATGATATTAAAATCAAATATTGATGATTTATTAGAATATGATTTTTTCTCTGGATGGGAATCTGACTATAATGTAGCAGCAGGTATTATATGGTGCAAAAACTCTCATCATGATATTACGGAAAAGTTATGGGATTATTATTGCAATCATAATTTTGATTTTAGTAATGCTTTTTCATTTTCAATTCCAGTACTATTAACTAGTATCTTAAGAGAAAATTATGGTTTAAAATATTTTACTGGAAAAACTAGTATTTTAAATGGTAATGTTGCTATTTTTTCTCAAGATTATTTTTATCCTATTGGAAGTGATGGAACAGTTAATAATTTTACTAGCAATACTAAGTCAATTCATTATTATATTGGAAGCTGGCTTCCAAAGGCTCAACAATATAGATTTAAGTTTAGATTAAAGTATGGACAAAAGTGGGGAGATAGATTATTAAACTTTTTGGTATTTGGTAAAGGAATAATTAGAAATACATTTAACTTTTTTAGATATCCACTTATTAAGAAAAGAACTAAACAAGAATTAGAAAAGGCTGATGAGGAATTATTTCAGTTAATTTCTAAGGAAATAGAAAACGTTAATGAAAAATATATAGTTTTTTATAATAAAAATTGGTTAGGAACTTCTATTGCAACAAAGGAGTTATTTCAAAATACTTGTGGGTTAGTAGAATTATATAATGATGATTTTATAGAAAAAATTGCAAATTTAATTGTTGATAATAAAATAAATTTAGTCGCTTTTAGTGCTTTTTCTATAGGTTGGGATAAACTTGCTAGTAAAATAAAAGAAAAGAATGATAATATTGTTATAAAAGTTATTTGGCATGGTAGTTTTGCTCTTAATTGTGAACAATATGATTGGGAGATGTTTTTAAATATTTTTAAATTGTATTATTCTAATATTGTAAGTAGTATTTGTTTTGTTAAGAAAAGTATGTATGATTTTTTTGTTATGAAAGGTTTTAGGACAGAATTTATTCATAATACTATTCGTATTGATAAAAATAAGTATGTTTCTAAAGAAAAAAATAAAGATGGAAGTTTAAAAATTGGATTATATGCTTCTGGTGATAGGTGGGTAAAAAACTTTTTTAATCAATTAGCAGCGGCAACCTTATTTGAAAGCGCTCAAATTGATTGTATTCCATTGAGTGATAAAAGTGTAATTACAACTAAACTATTAGATTCAAATATTAAGGGATCGTATACTAATTTAAGCAGGGATGATTTACTTAAAAGATTAAGCCAAAATGATATTAATTTATATGTGACTTTTACTGAGTGTCAACCACTTTTGCCGCTTGAAAGCTTGGAATTAGGGGTACCATGTATTACAGGTAATAATCATCATTACTGGAAGGAAACAGAATTAGAAAAGTATCTTGTAGTAAATGAAGTTGATAATCCAGTAGAAATATACAATAAAGTTAAATATTGTTTAGATCATAAAAAAGAAATTTTAGATTTATATACTTCTTGGAAAAAAGAAAATGATGAATTATCAGAAAAAAGTGTAAAAGATTTTTTAACAATTAAGAAAGGCAGTAGATAGTATGATAGAAAGATTAGATATGAATGGCGATTACTCTGAAAATGAAGTTGCAATTCATTTAAATAGATATTTAATTTCAAAAGAATATTGTAAAAACAAAAAAGTTTTAGATATTTCTTGTGGAGAAGGATATGGTTCATATTTAATCTCAACATGGGATGCTAAGGAAGTTGTAGGAATTGATATTTCAAAAGAAGCTATCGATAGTGCTAACAAGAATTTTAAAAATGATAATTTGAAATTTTTGGAACAAGATGCAACTAATTTAAAGGATATTGAAGATAATTATTTTGATTTAATAGTTTCTTTTGAAACTTTTGAACATATTTTAGATGTAAATAAGTATTTAGAAGAAATAAAAAGAGTAGCAAAAAAAGATGCAATAATAATTGTTAGTTGTCCAAATGATTATTATTATTATCCAAGTGATGAAGAAAAAAATCCTTTTCATCAAGGAAAATATTCTTTTGATGATTTTAGGGGTGTAGCTGAAAAATGCTTAGGTAATAATGTTAAATATTTAATCGGAAAAGAATTAATGGGTTATGCTAATGTTATCTATGATAGTAAATTTTCTAATTTAAAAAACAAGAATATTGTTAATTCTTTTGATGATATAGTTTGTAGAAAAGTTAAAAATGAAAAAGCATTAAATATAGAAGAATGCAATTATTATGTTGGATTATGGAATGCTCCTTTTGTAAGTGAGAGCTCATGTATTTATCCTCATATGTATACTGAATGGAAAAATGCTAGAGATTTACTTAGCAAAGATAATGAGCAATTAAAAAAATATAATCAAGATTTAGAAAAATCAATTGAGCAATTAAAAAGTGATAATGAAATTCTAAGAAGTTATAATGATGATTTGAAATTAGAAATAAAAAAGTTAACTAGAGATTTGGAAAGAGAATCAATTTTAAATAAAATACTAGTAAATCAAAAAGACGAAGTTAATTCATATTCTTCATATTTATGGGAAGAATTAAATGGAGCAAAAATTGATATAGATAGATTAAAAAAAGAAAATCTTGATTATTATGATAAAATTGAAACTTTAAAAATGCAAATGGGATATATTACTAATTCTAGAAGTTATAAAATTACTAGGAAAATAGCTAAGTTGGTGAAAAGAAAATGAAAGACAATTTAGTATATGGAATAGATGATTTATTGTATGGAAGTAGTGTATTTCATAGATTAATAGTTGATGATAGTATTGGAGAAAATGGGGAAAATCTAACTATTATGATTTTAACTTGTAATAGAGCTAAAAATACGATTGATTTATTAAAAAGTATTAAGAACTTTATTCCTAATTTTATGGGGGAAGTTTTGCTAATTGATAATAATTCTCTTGAAGATGAACTTAAAAAAGTTCAAGAATGTATTAGTGAAATGCCATATAAAAATAGAATTATTTCTTTAGATAAAAATTATGGTGTTGCTGGTGGAAGAAATAGAGGAGTAGAATATGTTAATACTAAATGGATATTTTCTTTAGATAATGATATTTATTTAGTTGATAATCCTTTACCACAAATTAATGATGCTATAAAGTTACTTGGATGTCATTTTTTAAATGTTCCTTTAATGGATGATAAAGGTGAAAATTACTTTTTAAATGGTGGACATTTATATTTTGATGTTGATAGTGATAATAATATTCATATTGGGGGAGGATCTTTATACAAACAAGAAAATGTTAATTCTTTTAGTGACTTAAAACCTTCTCTTGCAACTTTTTTTGCTGGTGGAACTTCTGTTTTTAAAAAAGAAACTTTTATTAAACTTGGTAAATATGATGAAGGATATTTTATTGGTTTTGAGGATATAGATTTTTCATTAAAGCTATTTCAAGAAGGTTATAAAATTGGAAATGCAACTGGTAAATGTTTGATACACAATCATATTATTGATAAAAATAAAGCAAGTATTGAATACGAGAAAAATAGATTTTCTTCAACAACAATTTATAATTCGGCTATGCATTTTGAAAGTAAGTGGGGTTATAAAGTTTGGAACAAAAATACTGCAATGTGGTTAGAACAAAGACAAAAAGATTTAACTATTACTGATGAAAAAGAAAAAGCTATTGTAAAGACTTCTTTAGATAAACCAAAGCTAGCCTTAGTGGTAGATGCATATGATTGGTGTTTTTATAATATAAGTAATCAGATTAAAAATCATTTATCTTATAAATATGATATTGAAATAATTGTAATGGATAATGTTAATAATATATATTTATTATTATTTTATCTTAAGAATTTTGATTTAGTTCATTTCTTTTGGAGAGGACACCTACATTGGATTGAAAAAATTGATAATAAAGTATTTCAAGATATATATGGAGTTAGTTATGATTATTTCTTTGAAAATATTATTAAGAAAATAAATATTACAACTAGCGTATATGATCATTTATTTTTAGATGATGATTTAGATCAAACAAAGAAAATATTATCATTTACTGATAGATATACAGTTTCATCAAATATATTATTAAATATTTATATGAAAATTAAAGATATACCTAAGCCTACATGTGTTATTACTGATGGAGTGGATTTAGCAAATTTTTATTCTACAAATAATAAGTATAATGATATATCTAATCGAAATATTGTATTTGGATGGGTAGGTAATAGTGCTTGGAATGAAAAAGCAGAAGATTTTAAAGGCTTTAGTACTATTATTAAACCAGCTCTTGAAGAATTAAAAAGTGATGGTTATCCAATAGATTGGGATTTTGCTGATAAACAAATAAAGCAAATACCATTTGATAAAATGAACGATTATTATAATAGTATAGACGTATTAATATGTGCATCAAAAGCGGAAGGAACACCTAATCCTGTTTTAGAGGCTATGGCAACTGGTACTATAGTAATAAGTACTAATGTTGGAATTGTACCTGATGCTTTAGGAAATAAGCAAAAAGAATATATACTAGAAGAAAGAACAAAAGAATGTTTAAAAGAAAAAATAATTAAACTATTAAATAATAAAAACGATATTTCAAAATTAAGTAAAGAAAATTTAAAAAGAATAAAAGAGTGGTCATGGGAAAAGAAAACTGAAGAATTTGATAAATTTTTTCAAAAATCGATTGAAGAAAGGAAACAACTATGAAAAAGTATACAAAAAAAGATTTATTGAATTATACTATTTCAGCTTTAATTACATTATTATTTGTTTTATTTATTGTAGTAAATCTTGGTATGTCTAAGTATTATTTCTTTCCAGTTTTTATTACCATTTATTATTTAGTATTTAAAGTGGTAAATAGTAAATTATTAAATAATAATTTTCATTTTAAAAGAGCTATTGTATTTTTTATAATATCCTTTCTTTTAGTTTTTGCTCATTCTGATAGGTTATTTTATCAAAATAGTTTTATTTCGTTAACTCCTGATAAAAGTCAAATTAATAATTTAACTAATGAGGTGTGGGTTTGTAAATTAAATAGTTTAAATTCTAATATTGACATTGTTCAATCAGCTGAATGGGTATATAAAGATGATTGTTGGGTTTATATTGGAGTTAATAATTCCCCATTAGTTATTAATCCAAAATTTAATACTAGTATTAATTTATTATTTGTAAGTCATAATTATTCTTCTGCTGTTAATATAGCAACTGATACTGAAAGTGAATATATTGATTTATATTCTAAAGATTCTAGTTCAAAAAGTATTAATATTATAACTTCATCGTCATTTTCAATAAGTAATATAATTATATTTAAAATTATATTACTTATATTAACTTTGACTATATTACTATATATTTTATCATTATATGATTTTAAATTAACTAATACAATTATTATGGCTATGATTATTTCTAATGTTTTATATTTGACTATGCAAGATAAGATTATGGCTATGATTTTATGTGCTGTATATATGAGCTGCGCATATATTTTCATAAATCATGGATATAAATTATTTAACTTATTTAGTAAATTAGAAAAAATACTATTATTTATAATAACATTTTGTATTAATTTTTTATCATTTGGTTCTTTTCTATTTTTAAATAGTGCTATTATACCATTTGAATTTAGTTTATCTACAATAATTTTGTTTATGCATACATTTATTATTATATTTGGTATTTTGTTTAGCATCTTATATTTATTTGACTATATACAGGAAAAATTTATTAATAAAAATGGGATGGTTGTTAAGACTAATTATATTTATTTTATAATAAGTTTTTGTTCGTTATTAATATTAGCTATAGCGTTTTATCCAGGTAATCTTTCTTCAGATTCTATTTCGCAGTTGTATGATGCTTTAAGAGGAACTATTTCAGATGCTCATCCTGCAATAATGACAATTATCTTGGGAATGTTAGTTAAACTTACTGGAAATGTTTTTTCATATATTATTTTTCAAGATTTGTTTTTTGCATTAATGTTAAGTAAAATATTTAATTATTTAGGAAGAAAAGGTCTAAATAAGAAATTATTAATTATACTATCTATTATTATTCCATTAATTCCAAATATTGGATTAATAAGTACAACAGTTTGGAAAGATATTATATATTCTATATCATTAACATTATTATCTTATTATGTTTTTAGAATTGTTATTAAAGATGATATGGATATCTATAATTTTATGGATATAATACTATTTATTGTAGCATTTGTGTTTACAAAAGAATTTAGACATAATGGACTTGCACCATTTTTACTTGTATCTATATTGCTATTTATATTATCAATAGTTAGAAAAAATAAAGATTTACTTATTATGATATGTTCATCAATTTTAATTTCTACAATAGGAGTTAACTTATTATATAATGTTTATGATGTTAAACATCAATCTTTAGGTGGAAGTGTTTATAATAGTATTGTTAGAAATTTCGCAGCAACATTATACTATGATAAAGAGTTATCAGATGATGCATATGAACTAATTAAACCTATTGGGAATGTAGAGCATTTTAAAAACTATTATCGTCCAACTAATATAGATTATTTATTCTATAGTGGTGATAATTCAGTTGATAAATGGTTTGAAACTGTAAATAATTATAAAATTACAAAAGTATTACCTATTTATCTTAAAAATATAATTAAAAATCCAGATGTGTTTATTAGAGATAGATATGATAGTATGGCTATAATGCTGGATGCTTCATACTCTAATCGATATAATGATATATCTACTTATTATGATGGAATATATACGTTAACTAATCCAGAGTTTGCAAAAGAAATGTTTGGAGATATGGCGTCATCTTCTGATTATGGGTATGTTGCTAATAATATGCTAGTTAAAGTTATAAGAATAATTTCAGAATATACAACTTATAAAAATTTAATATTATCTCAAATATGCTGGAAATCAGGAGTATTCTTTATAGGTTATTTAATACTATTTTTCTATCTTATTTTTAAGAAAAAGCCGTTATTTATATTAGGAATGACACCAATAATAGGTAATACATTATCATGGTTTTTAGTATTAAATCATCCTAGTGTAAGGTATGTTTATTATTTAAATATGTCATTTATATTTATGTTATTGTTATCATTGGTGGCTATTAAGGAGGCAAAAAAATGATGAAGATTATTTATATAATATTATATTTACTTTTTTCTGTTGCAGGATTAGTTTTAATTAAATTAGGTGCTGATGGTACTAAAATAGGTTTTTCTAAAGAATTATTAGAAATGACTTTTAATTGGAAGTTATTAGTTGGTTTTTTATCATATGTAATTTCATTTTTATTGTATACTGTTGTTATATCTAAGTTTAATTTAAGCTATATCTATCCTATTTTGACTGCTATAATGTTTGTTTTAGTTATGTTATCATCAGCATTCATAGTAAAAGAGGGAATATCGACATCTCAAATAGTAGGTGTTATAATAATTATTATAGGAGTAATAGTTACAACTTTAAAGAAATAGTTAGTGAAGAAGGAGTACAAAATATGAAAGTAAATTTTTTTGATGTTAAAAGACAACATAGTTTAATTAAAGATGAAATTAATAAAGAAGTATTGAAGATAATTGAAAGCGGTGCTTATATTAATGGACCAATAGTAGAAGAATTAGAACATAATTTAGAAGATTATTTAAATGCTAAACATGTTATTACCGTTGGTAATGGTACGGATGCTTTAGAAATAGCATTAAAATCTGCTAATATAAAATCAGGAGATGAAGTAATTACTACTCCATTTAGTTTTTTTGCTACTGCTGAAGCAATTGCTTTAGTAGGAGCTATTCCTGTTTTTGTTGATATTAAAGAAACAGATTTTACAATTGATCCAGCAAAAATTGAAGAAAAAATCACTGAAAAAACTAAAGCAATTTTGCCAGTACATATTTTTGGTGCTGTATGTGAAATGGATAAAATTAACGAAATAGCTAAAAAACATAATCTTATTGTAATTGAAGATGCATGTCAGGCTATTGGGGCAAAATATCATAATAAAATGGCTGGTACATTAGGTGATATTGCTTGTTTTTCATTTTACCCTACTAAAAATTTAGGCTGTTATGGTGATGGTGGAATGATTGTTACTAATAATGATGATTTAGCTGTAATTATAAAAGCACTTAAAGCTCATGGAGCAGGTAAAAATGGCAATATAGCTCGTGAGATATTAACTGGTGAAAAAGAAGAATTTAGTACTAATGAACAAGCTACGGAATTATATGATCCATACAAATATTATAATTATTTGATTGGATATAATTCTAGATTAGATTCTATTCAGGCTGGTATATTAAATATTAAATTAAAACATCTAGATAATTATAATAATTTAAGAAAGAAAATTGCTAAAAAGTATATTCAGGAATTATCTTCTCTTACTAATATTATAGTACCAACTTATAGTGATGATAATTGTTGGCATCAATTTGCTATTTTAACATCTAAAAAAGAAGAACTTATTAATTATTTAAATAATGAAGGGGTAGGATGTGCTAATTTTTATCCAGTACCATTGCATTTACAAAAAGCTTTTATTGGGTTAAATACTAAATCTGATAATTTAGAAATTGCTGAAAGGGTTTGTAAGCAAACAGTTTGTTTACCGATATTTCCAGAATTAGCTGAAGAAGAAATAAATCGAGTTATTGAGGTAGTTAAAAATTTTGAGGTACAATCATGATTAAAATTGGAATAATTGGAGTAGGTAGCATGGGGAAAAATCACCTAAGAGTGATTTTAGAATTAAATAATTATTATGAGGTTATGGGTTTTTTTGATACGGATAAAGAGAGAAGTGAATTGATATCTAAAACATATGGAGTAGATTCTTATAATTCAGCAGAAGAATTAATGGATAAAGTGGATGCTATAATTATTGCTACACCTGCTTCTTTACATTATGAATTAGGCCTTTTAGCAGCTAAAAAGAGAAAGCATATTTTAATGGAAAAACCTGTTTGTTTAGAGGTTGAAGAAGCTAAGAATTTAATTGAAAAGTGTAAGGGATTAACTTGTTTAGTTAGTCATGTTGAGAGATATAATCCAGCTGTATATGAACTATCTGATTTGTTAAAAAATGAAGATATTGTTGGAATTGAAATTCATCGTTGTAGTCCTTATGATCCTAGAATTTTTGATGCTGATGTTATTGAAGATTTAATGATTCATGATATTGATATTTTAATAAATGAAATTAATCCTGGAAACATAAAAAAAATACAATCATTTGGAAACTCAAAATTTAGTAAAAAATACTTTGATTATGTAAATACGATTATTGAATTTGATAATGGAATTATATGTTCTTTAGTAGCTAGTCGTTCAACTCAAAATAAAATTAGAACTATTAATATACATACTAAAAATGGATATATTACTTCTGATATGCTTAATAAAAAATTAACAATAACGAGAAAAACTTCATATAAGTTATATGAAAATCAAAAATATAAACAGGATAATATAATTGAAACTTTAATGCTTCCAAATGATGAACCTCTAAAAGCAGAATATACTGATTTTTATAATTGTATAACAAATAATTTGATTCCAAGAACTAATTTAGAAACTGCTACTAAAAGTTTGGAATTATGCAAGATAATTCAAGAAAAAACAGGTGAATGATAATGAAAATATTAGTTGGTGTTTGTGCTTATAATGAGGCTAGTAAAATAAAAAAAGTACTTAAAAGACTTGTTGAAGTTCAAAAAATTGAAAAATTTGATGTTCTTATTGTTGATGATGGTTCGTCTGATGGTACGTGTGAAATTTGTGAAAAGTATGCTCAAAATAATAAATGGGCAATTATTAAACATTCAGTGAATAGAGGAATAGGTAGAAGTTTAAAGGATATTGCAGTTTATGCTCAAAATAATAAATATGATATTATTACGTCGATGTCAGCCAATGGTAAAACTGCTCCAGAGCAATTAAAAAGAATGTATGAGCCTGTATTAAATGATGGGTATGATTATGTTAAAGGTAGTAGAAGATTAAAAGGTGGAGAATCTCAAAATTTACCAACTTTTAGAAAAATTGCTATTCCCATTTTTTCTTTTTTTGTAAGTGCGTTAATGTTTAGAAAAGTATCTGATGTAACTTGCTTAATAAATGCTATGAGAGTTGATGTTTTAGATGATCCTGATATAAATATTAATCAAGATTGGTTAGATAAATATGAATATGAGTATTATATTTTATATTATGTTTTGAAAAAGAAAAAGAAATTTAAAGAAGTTCCTATGTCTATTAATTATCCAATAGAAAAGAAAAATTATTCTAAAATTAAACCATTTAGTGGTTGGTGGAGTATGATAAGACCTTGGATTTTTTTAAGATTTCATATTAAGAGGTAAATTTATGTATAAGATAAGTGATTTTGATTATTTGAAAGAAAAAATAGATTTTTCGTATGATAATGATATTTCTTTTTATGCAGTGGCGGCATCTGAGGATACATTTGAAGAACCTATGTTATTCTATTTATTAGATATTAAATATTTAAGTGTTTTGGAAAAACATAAAAATAATATTGCAGGTATTATATGTTCTAGTGAAATAAATGAATTAATAAAAAATAATTATTCAACTATTGTAACTTCATCTCCTAAAACTTTATTTTTTTTGATTCATAATAATTTAAAAAATAATAATAAATTTCCTTCAATAATTGAAGATGGATGTATTATAAGTGAAAAAGCTTCAATAGCTCCTTATAATGTAATTATTAAATCGGGAACTGTTATAGATGATTTTGTATCAGTTAAAGAAAATGTTGAAATAGGAAATAATTGTTATATTTCTAATGGTAGTGTTGTTGGTTCAGAGGGATTTAATGTATTTCAGCATAATGGAATTAATATATTGGTAAAACATTATGGTAAGGTAGTTTTAGGTAATAATGTTGTTGTTTTATGTAATTCATGTATAGCTAAATCTATATATGGTCATATTACTACTTTAATAGAAGATGGTGTAATGATTGATAATTTAGTTCAAGTTGCTCATGATGCTAAAATAAGAAAAAATGCTGAATTGTCATCGGGAACAGTGTTATGTGGATTTTCTGAAGTTGGCGTTGGAACATTTATGGGAGCAAATTCATCTATTAAGCAACTTACTAAAGTTGGAAATAATAATAAAATAGGAATGGGTGCATTTATCAACTTTAATACTGGGGATAATTATACTATTGCTGGATTTCAACCATTACCTTTAGATGAGGCTAGATTATTAAAGAATTATAATAAAAAGATAATTGAAGAATTAAAACAAGATTTTAAATAAATTATTTTTTAGACAAAAAATTAGGTGATAAGTATGAAAAAAATAAGAGTAATGAGTATATTTGGAACAAGACCAGAAGCTATTAAAATGGCACCACTTATAAAAGAGTTAGAAAAAAGAGAAGAAATAGAAAGCATAGTTTGTGTTACTGCTCAGCATCGTGAAATGTTAGATCAAGTTTTAGAAACATTTGATATTAAACCAGATTATGATTTAAATATTATGAAACAAGGGCAAACGTTAGGTGATATTACTACTAGAGCATTAAATGGCTTAGAAGAAGTTATTAAAGAATGTCAACCAGATATTGTTCTTGTGCATGGTGATACAACCACTACATTTGCTGGAGCTCTTGCTGCATTTTATAATCAAGTTACAATTGGGCATGTTGAAGCTGGTCTTAGAACTAATAACAAATATAGTCCTTATCCAGAAGAAATGAATAGACAAATGGTAGATTGTATGACCGATATGTATTTTGTTCCTACTATTCTTAGTAAGCAAAATTTATTAAAAGAAAATATTTCTGAGAAGAAAATATATGTTACAGGGAATACCGCTATTGATGCGATGTCTACTACAGTTGATAAAAATTATAAACATCCTGAATTAGAATGGATTAAGGAGAACGAAAGAATGATTCTTTTAACTGCTCATCGTAGAGAAAACTTAGGAGATCCTATGAGAAATATTTTTAAAGGAATTAGGCGCATAGTAGATGAATTTAGTGATGTAAAAGTTATATATCCTATTCACTTAAATCCTAAAGTAAGAGAAGTTGCTAATGAAATATTTGATAGCTGTGATAGAGTAAAATTAATTGAGCCTCTAGAAGTATTTGATTTTCATAATTTTCAAAATAAATCATATTTAATTTTAACAGATAGTGGTGGAATTCAAGAAGAAGCTCCATCACTTGGGAAACCTGTTTTAGTATTAAGAGATACTACTGAAAGACCGGAAGGTATTGAAGCAGGTACATTAAAGCTAGTTGGAACAGATGAAAATATTATTTATAATGAAACTAAGAAATTATTAATTGATAGTGATGAATATGAAAAAATGAGCAAGGCTTCTAATCCATATGGTGATGGTCATGCTTCAGAAAGAATAGTTAGTGCCATTATAGAGAAATTTAGTAAGCAAGAAGATTAATTTCTTCTTTTTTCTTTATTTCATTATTTAAGGTTGATATAATACTAATAGAATTGAGGTTTAAATGAAAGAAAAGATTTCTAAACTATTAAATGTTTATAAAAAGTATGGTTTTATTGGTTTTTGTAAAAAATTATATGCTTATATTATTGCTAATTATATTGATAAAATAAGTTTAAAGGTTTTATTTGGTCAGAAAAAATATCGTTTAATAATTGAAAATGTCCTTAATAATTCTAAATATGACCGAATAATATTATGGAGAAGTAGTTTTGGCTATAATGTGCCATTATTTCAGAGACCACAACATATCGCTAATAATTTGTCTAAACAAAAATGTTTAATTTTTTACGAAGTAACTACTATGACTGATAAGGTAAAAACTATAAAAAAACAAAGTGATAATATCTATTTATTTAATTATAATAATATAATTTTAAATAAAATTTTAATGAAGGAACTATCTAAAATAAATAAACCTAAATATATTCAGCTTTATTCAACAGATTGGAAGTTGTCTGTACAAAATATTGAAGATTATATTTCTAATGGTTTTAAATTTATTTATGAATATATAGATCATTTATCTCCAGAACTTGCTGGAACTAAGAATTTACCTCAAAATATTGTCGATAAATATGATTATGTAATGAATAATAATGATACATATGTTATTGTAAGTGCTAATGTACTTAAAGATGATGTAGTAAGTAAAAGAGGTGATAAAAATTTAGCATTTTCATCAAATGGGGTAGATTATGGTTTTTTTAAAGAATTTGATAATAATTATAAATTTGAAGTGGAATTTCAAAATATTTTAGATAAAAAGAAACCAATAATAATGTATTATGGAGCTTTAGCTAAATGGTTTGATTATGAATTAATTAAAAAAATTGCTAGAACAAATAAGTATAGTGTGGTTTTATTTGGAATTAAATATGATGAGTCTTTTGATGAAAATATTTCTGATGAAGATAATATTTATTTTTTAGGTGCAAGAGACTATAAAGTTTTAAAGAATTATGCTAAAATGGCTGATGTATTAACTATACCGTTTTTATTAAATGATATAACTAAGGCAACTTCACCAGTTAAGATATTTGAATATATGGCTCTTCATAAGCCTATCGTAATTACAGATTTATATGAATGTAGGAATTATAAAAGTGTTTTAATTGCAAAGAATCATGATGATTTTATAAAAAAGATTGATGAAGCTATTAAACTAAAAAATGATAAAAAGTTATTGGATTTATTAGACAAAGAAGCAAGAGAAAATGATTGGTCTAAAAAGGCTCAAGCAATAATTGATTTAATTAAAAAAGATGAGAAAAAGAAGTGATATAAGTGAATTATAAATTATATGATTTTGATGGAACTATATATGATGGTGATTCGTCAGTAGATTTCTTTAAATTTTGTACAAAAAAGGAACCTAAAATTAAAAAAATGTATTTTAAAATATTTAAAAATTTTATTAAATATAAAACTAAATATATTACGATAACTGAATTTAAAGAAGAAACTTTTTCTTTTCTTAAATTTTTTGATAATCAAGAAGAATTAGTACAAGAGTTTTGGCAAATGCACAAAAATAAAATAAAAAGCTTTTATTTAGCAAAGAATCATGAAAAAGATATCATTATTTCAGCATCACCTTATTTTTTACTAAAACCTATTTGTGATGAACTTAAAGTAAAAGATTTAATAGCATCTGATGTTGATATAAAAAATGGTCACTTTAATAAACCTAATAATAAAGGAGAAGAAAAAGTAAAAGAATTTAAGAAAAAATATCCTCATGGAATCATTGAGGAAATGTACTCTGATAGTATGAATGATAAGCCTTTATTAGATTTAGCAGAAAAGAGTTATTTAATTAAAAAGAATAGTATTTATGATTATAGAACCTATAAACCTAATATTATTAAAAGATTTTGGAACTGGGGATGGATTATATATCATAAAAATGAAGAAATATGGAATTATTTAATTATAGGTGGATTAACTACTGTAGTATCTATTTTAACTTATGGTATATGTTCAAAAGTATTATTTATAGATTATATAATATCAAATATTATTTCTTGGATATTTGCTGTAATATTTGCATATTTTACAAATAGATGGTTTGTCTTTCATAGTAAAAATAAAGTATTAAAAGAATTTGTTTCTTTTACTGCATCAAGAGTGATTACTCTTTTGTTAGATACAGGATTAATGATTCTTTTTGTTGAATTATTAAAACTAGACGATTTAGTAGCTAAGTTAATAGTCCAAGTAATTATAGTTATTGCCAACTATATATTAAGTAAATTAATTGTTTTCAAAAAATAGAATTTTTCAATTTTTAAAAACTGCTAGCAATCATGGATAAACACTATGATTGCTTTAATTTTTGCCTTGCTATAATTTATTATTAAAACCATAATAATTTATTGAATGGAAGTTTAGTGCAAGTATTATCTTTTGAGAAATTAATTCTAGATTATTTTTAAGAGGAAAGTGATGGTTATGAAGCAAAGAGTCTTTTACCGTGTATTAATACTCACACGGTTTCTTAGTAATTGTGTTATTAAATAGATAACTAAAAAAGCACAACTCTGTAAGTTGTGCAACTAACATTCTGAAAAGATGAGGCTGGCCACTTCAGGGGGGTGTGGATTGTCGATTCATTTCCGTTAAAATAGTGTTAAAATGTGCTAAAAAGTGTTATTATTTGGTATATTTTATTATATCTTATTAGCTTATTTTGCTTTTTTCTTACCTAAATCTTACCTAAAAATTCTAATTAGTGTTCGCCACTATATATCTTCAAAATCATAATAACTTGCTAATTTGATTATACCATAAGTTTTGCATTCTAAATAAATGATTTTATTATTGATTTCTATTTGATTTAGATAGCTTTTTCCATTTTCATAATCTATATTTTCATAAGATATAAACGGATTATTGCCGGATAACAATAATCCTATCTTAATTGAACCATCTCTTGTAAATAAGAAATAATAAATTATAAAAAACGTCAATATTATGAAACCAAACCTTTTAAATATCTTCATAATCATCTACTAAAATTTCATTTTTATATAGATTAAATAATCCATCAAACTCTTTTTTATAAGCTTCAACAAACTCCTTCATTTTCTTTTCTATATCACTAGGAGCACTATTACATTTTTGGTTATTACATCTTACAAACTTTTCGTCTAAAAAATCATAAGAATAAGTATTCCCTTTAATATCAGTATATCCAATATATTTAGATCGAATAACTCCTCTAAAATTATCTTTATTATCTTCACTTATAGTTTTCCACCAACCAGAATCAGTATACATTTTAAAATCTCTATTTCCAATCTTTTTCATTAAACTAAAATTTGATATTTTCTCACCAGATCGAACCTTAACCGCACTATAACCTTTAAAACCATGATTCTTAATTAATTCTTCAGTAAGATCTTTTAAATACTTTTCTCTTTCTTCTCTATTACTATCTTTAGAAGCTACCTCACCAGTAGAAACGTTTTGTTCTTTTTTATAAAATAGATTATCATTTTTTAAAATCTTATTTGGTATTAACTTAATTATTTCTTTCTTTTCTTCATTATTT
>CAJOQL010000049.1 GCA_905236935.1 uncultured Bacilli bacterium | reverse complement strand
GATTATATGTTTTTCATGCTCCTTCTGATGGTGTATCGTTATCTACTTCTACAGTTGTTGTATCTTGATCTTCGGCTATATTAGCCTCTAAAAATACTTTATCTAATACATTTATAGTTACATCAGCATTATTTACTTTTACTGTTTTAGTTGGTTTACTTCCAATTCTAAATATTCCTGGAGCATTTGCTCCATCATCTACTGCATATTTTATATAATTTGGATCTAATCCTGTTCCTATTGTTTGCATTCCAATATCTACTACTATTGGAGTATTACAATTATTAGTTATTGTAAATGAATAAGGCTCACCTTGTAATCCTTCTGCATCAGGTATTGCATAAGCTCCTGATAAGCTTATTCCTGTATTATTATTGTCTGCATCTGCATAAGTAATATCTAAACAAGTTAAAGTAGATATATCATTAGTTCCTTCTTGAATAGTTCCTTTTCTAATATAAGCATAAGTAAGTCCACTTATCACTAATAAAAATCCAACTATTGATGCAATTAAAATTACAACTTTCTTATCTTTCATAATTCCTAATTCCTACCTTTTCATATTTACCCTTTTAGGTAAAATTCTAAAATTACTTTCTTTAAATAAAATATAAGGATTTATTTTAAGTGCTCTAGATAAAAGTTCTATGGTATCTATTGGAATATTTCCTTTAGCATTTTCAATATCACTTATATATCTAGGACTTAAATCTGTCTTCTCCGCTAGTTCCTCTTGAGTGTAGCCTGATAAAAATCGATAATATTTTACGTTACTACCTACTACTTTTCGGAGGTTATGATTTTTCATACTACACCACCTTAACCTACCTATTGATAGTTTAACCCGTAATTTAAAAAATAAACACGAACTGGTATCACTGAAGTTTTTATAAAAATAGGTTCATTATATAGAAAGTGTAATTCATATATTTAATTCAGTCAACAGAAAGTATAAACGTAATTGAATAAAAATCTTTTATATGTTATTATTAAAATATGGATAATATAGTATTTAAAATAAGTAAAAATAATCTATTTGTTTCCCTATTTAAAAAAGATAAAAACATGGAAGATTTAAATAATACTAATATTATAGATACTAAAAACTTATACTTTAGTACTTTATATATTAGAGAAAATCTTGAATTAGTATCTTCTTTTTTAAATGTTATTATTATTAAACAAAAAGTAAATAGAATAATTATTAAAGACTATAATATTACTATATTAATCTTAGATTTAATTAAAAATATACCTAATATTAAAGAATTATATATTAATCAAGATAAAATAATATCTTATGATATATTTATGAAAATATTAGATAATGAATATTTAACTACTATAAATGTTTTTGATATTCCTAAATATTTATTAGAAAGATTAGACTTAAATAAAAATATTAATGTGACATTAAGATGTGAAATATTATTTGTAAGTAGTTTTATGAATGAAAATAAATTATCAACTTATAGTGATATTTATTATAAAAAAAGCATTACTATTAATAATAAATTTAGTGATATTGATATAAATGATTATTTATCTTTTATTAAAATAAATAATCATTTAAAAGAAATAATATTTAATTATTTTGATATAGATTTATTTAATTTAATTATTAATGAATTAGTTAAACTAAATAAAAGTAATATTAAAATAGTATTTAATGAAAAAAATATTGATTTAAATTTATTAATTGAAACAGTTAATAAATTTAAAGAAAATAATAAAGAGTTTATTAATAAAAATAAAATAGATTTTAATATTAATTATAGTGAAGAATATATTAGAGATAATACATTTAAACAGATTAATTTAAATGTTATAAAAATAGCTTTAATAGGTATAATAATAACTGTAATCCTAATGATGGGTATTAATATTTATAATAATTTTAGAGATAGTAAAAAAAGTGATAAAATTGAAGCAGATTTAAATAGTATAAGAAATAAAGTTACTAATGTAAGTAATAATGAAAATAATGAAGAAAATCAAACTATTGAGTATATTGAACCTAATACAGATGATATTGCAATATTAAAAACTACTACCACTACTATTTATGATATTAAATATAAAATGATTTTTAATGAATTAAAAGAAATAAATCCAGATACAGTTGGTTGGTTAAAAGTAAATAATACTAATATTGATTATCCTGTAGTGCAAGCATCAGATAACGATTTTTACTTAAATAATGATTTTTATAAAAATAATAACCGTCATGGTTGGATATTCATGGATTATCGTGACGAACCAGTAGAGCTTTCTCGTAACACGATTATTTATGGTCATAACTTAGCTAATCAAAAAATGTTTGGTACTTTAAGATATGTATTAAATACTTCATGGCACACTAAAACTAATAATCAAATTATAACTTTTAATACACCTGAAAAAAATATGAACTGGCAAATATTTTCTATCTATAAAGTTCCTGTTACATCTGATTATTTAAAAACTTATTTTGTAGATGATGATGATTATATGGAATTTATTAATATGATTATGGGTCGAAGTATTTATAATTTTAATGCTCAAATAAGTGCTAGTGATAAGATTCTTACTCTATCTACTTGTTCAAATGGTCATGATCAAAGATTAGTAGTTCATGCTAAATTAATTGAAGAATAGTTCACACTACTATTCTTTTTTCATATTAAAAAAAGGCTTTAAAAGCCTAATTCATCTTTATATTTCGAATATTATCAATAACTAAATATTCAAATTCATCTTTAAATTCATTATATAAATCTTGATTAGATATTTTATATCCAATAATTGCTTTACCATCTTCTTTAAGTTTTTTTAATTTAATTGTATCAAAATTAGTAATATCATAACTTTTAAAATCTGATTTTATAAAGAAATTATAAATTGAAAATTTAGTTTTCTTAGTTAAGATTTCCCCTACTGTTATATAATTATAATTTTTATTAATTAAATTAATAATTTTAGCATTACTTATTACCAGATATTTTCCTTTATATTTTTTTAACATCTCATATATTTTTTTATTTTTAGCATTTATTTTTAAATCAAAAATAATATCTATTGCGCCATTAATAAGTTCAAGAACCTCACTAAGTTTAGGAATATGATAAAAAGAAATGAATTCCAAATCTTCATAAGTCATATCACTTATTTTATCTTTAATATTTTGGAGTCTTGATAAATTACTATCTTCATATATGATATAAACATTATCTTTTGTTTCTCTAACTGTTAAATAAATACCTAATTTAGTTTTCATTCCTAGTTTTATTGATTCAATGGTATTCTCAAAAATATCTTTATTATCATATATTCCTTTATTAATAAAATATTTGGTTTTAATATTATTTATCATATATTACTCCCGCTAAGTTCATACATTAAAATACTTGCTGATACTCCGGCATTTAAACTTTCACACTTTTTATTCATACTAATATAAAGTTTCTTATCACATAACTTCTTTATATTATCACTCATTCCTTTAGCTTCAGACCCAATAATTAAAGCATGTTTATCTTTCTCATAGTAAGGTTTTTCTCCCCCAACTACATCAGTTCCAAATATTTTATATCCAGCGCATTTTAATTCTGCAATTTCTTCTTCTAAATCATTAATTCTTATATTTAAATTAAATAGCATTCCTTCTGATGCTCTAACAACTTTAGGGTTATATATATCAACGCACGTTTTACTTAAAATAATAGTCTCATAATTAAAAGCTACTGAAGTGCGAATAATAGTTCCTAAATTACCAGGATCTTTAATATCATCTAAAATAATAACATTACCTTTAACTTCATCATTTTCTTTTATATAACAAATCGCTAAGACTTTAGGATTATTTGTAAGATTTGAGACTTTCTTTAATATTTCTTCTGTAACATAAGTAACATTACCATAAATATTATCTTCTCCATTTAAAAGTAATATTTCCTTCACAATACCTTTTTTTAAAGCTTCAATAACTAAATGATGCCCTGCTGCTATAAAAAGACCGGTTTCCATACGATACTTTTTATCATTTAATTTAGCATAATTTTTAATTTTTTCATTATTAATTGATTCTATCATTCATTTAGTTCCTTCCTTGCTTCCTTATAGTATGGATAATGCTTTGCTACCTCTTTCCAAAATTCCTTGCTATGGTTCATATGAGCAAAATGACATAGTTCATGAACAATTACATAATCTATTAAATGAACATCCTTAAAAATAAGTTCTAAATTTAATGTAACCGTCATACTTCTAATATTACATACTCCCCATTTAGAAGACATTTTACGCACTTTTAATCTAAAATCAGGTAAATTATTAAAACTATTTTTTATTCTATCTACCCTTTC
>CAJOQL010000048.1 GCA_905236935.1 uncultured Bacilli bacterium | reverse complement strand
GTGACCTATGGATTTTTAGGATATCCTGTAAGTCAAGCGGCCGATATAACTGTGTTTGATGGAACAATTGTTCCAACTGGTGAGGACCAATTACCTCTAATAGAACAATGTAGAGAGATAGTTAGAAAATTTAACAATATTTATGGTGAGACTTTTATTGAACCCAAAGAGGCATTAACTAAAAACAAAAGAATTAAAGGTTTAGATGGTAATGAAAAAATGGGTAAAAGCCTTGGAAATGCTATATATTTAGCCGATGATGAAAAAACTATTAATGATAAAATAATGGCTGCTACTACTGATCCTGATAAAATCCACAAAGATGATCCAGCTAATCCTGATAAATGTATGGTTTATTACTATCATAAATTAATTAAAAATGATAATTTAGAAAATGTATGCACAGAGTGTAAAAATGGAACAAGAGGCTGCGTTGCTTGCAAAAGAGAACTTATAAATAAAATGAATGAATTTTTAACTGATTTTAGAAAAAGAAAAGCCTACTATCAAAATAACAAAGAAGTAGTTAATGAAATTATAAAAAAAGGTAATCTATCTGCTTCCATAGAAGCAAAAGATACTATCAAGAAAGTTAAACAAGCTATTAAATTAAATTATTTTGAAGATTAAAGTATGAAAATACTTTTTTCTTTTAGGAGTTCATATGAAAAAATATATTAAATATATCATTCTATTACTGATTTTTGTTAGTTCAATCATCTTTATGAATAACAATGAAGAATTATATGATAAAACTATCTTAAAAGTAGAAGATGTTACTATAAATAAAAAGAAGACTGAATATAATGGCAACTTAAAAGAAGAATACTACTATGAAACAGTTGAAGGCACAATTAAAAATGGTAAAAGTAAGAATGCATTTACTTCTTTTCAAAATATTCGTTCTTATTCAGGAGTCTATGATGAAAAATATCAAAAAGGCGATGAAGTATTTGTTTCTTTAAATAGAGATGGAACTATAAATGAAGTAATTGGTCTAAGAAGAGATAAATATTTAGTACCATTATTCATTTTTATGGTATCTTTACTATTATTAATTGGTAACTTAAAAGGTTTACTTACTTTTATAAGTTTTATTCTAAATATAAGTATTATTCTTTTAATTACAGTATTAAGAGATAAGCATATAAATATTCTTTTGCTATTTATAATAGGCACAATAATTATGTGTAGTATATCTTTATTACTTACTAGTGGTAAAAACAAAAAAACATTAGTAGCTATAATATCTTCAATAGCATCATTAATCATAACATTTATAATATCTTATTTAGTTATTAGAGTATTTAGTAGTGATATACCTTACTGGTATATGGATTATGTAGATATTTTATATGACTATAAAGAAGTGTTTTTAGTTAGCATATTAATTAGTGGGCTTGGAGCTATTATGGACATTGCAATTAGTATTACATCAACCTTAAACGAACTTATTCAAAATAATCCTAAAATTAGTAAAAGAGCATTAATAAAATCTGGCAATAATTTATCAGAAGATATTTTAGGGACTATGGTTAATGTTTTACTATTTACTAGTATATCAGGATGCATTCCTATGTTAATATTTGTAATGCGAAATAATATCCCAGCTTTTACTGCTTTTAATATGTATGCTAAACTATCTATGATTAGATTTATGACAGGTTGTATTGGTATTCTTATAACAATTCCGATAACTATGAATTTAACAATTTATTTTCTAAAAACAAGGAGGAATAAAAAATGATTTTAATTCCTTATAGTATTATCTTAATTATTCTTAGCATTTTAATAGGTAAGAAAAGGGGACTTAAAGGTATTTTATCTTTAATATTTAACTTCCTTATTATAATGTTTTCATTAGTTTGTATTAATTATGGATTTAATATTTATTTTATATGCTTTCTATCATTTATAAGTATATCTAGTATTATTATTTTTTATTTAAATGGTTGGAATGTTAAAACAAAATCTGCTTATTTAGGAGTAATGACTGTATCATTAATATGTACATTTATTATTATTTATATGAATAATAAATTACATTTAGGAAGCTTTTCTTATGAATTTATTGATGAAATATCAGCTTATTCATTTAATATTGATTTAAGTTTATCTAAGATTAGTTTTATGGTTTTACTATTTATATGTACAGGTAGTATATGTGATACTAGTGTAGCTATTTCATCTGCTTTATATGAGATAAATGATAATGCACGTCTATCTAATAAAGAATTATTTATATCTGGTATGAATGTTGGTAAAGATATTATTGGGACTACTGTTAATACACTTTTATTTTCATTTATAGCAGGATTTATAGGCTATTTATTATGGCATAACTATGATACTTTTATTGATATTATTAATTATAGTGGATTTGCAAGTGAAGTAATTGAGCTAATAGTAGCTATTATAGGCTGCTTACTAATTATTCCAATCACTACTTTAATTGAAATAAAATTTTTAAAAAATAATATATAAAAATATGTAATTTAAATAATTATGAATTAATGATATTATGTAAATGGTAGGTAATATGAAAAAATTTATAAAAGAAAAATATTTAAATATAGTATTTATAATATTAGCAGTTATTATTTTTATTATAAATATAAAAGTAGATGTTCAGTTTAATTCAATTTTAAGTTTAATATTTATTGTACTTAGTTATATCTTTGAAAAAGGTAGTATTAAAAATAAAAAGTATCATTTCACTTCAAAATATAAAATTGCTTATAATTTATTTTTAGCATTAACTTCTTTAATTACTTTTATAATTGCCTTAAATATCAATGGATGGGATGCTTTAGGTTATATAGCTTTTTCACTTTTATTTAGTTTTGTATTAGGCGTTTGTTTAGTTTTTAATGCTTTAACTAGATTATTTTTTAGAATATTTTTTAAGCAAAAATTTAATATCAACGAAAACAAATTATTTAATATAATTCAAATTATCATAAGTTTAATAGGAGTTTTTGGACCATATTTATTTTTAAGAATAATTGATAATTGAATTTACTAAATAAACATGCTAGTATATTTCTACTGGTGAAATTTTATGGAAGAAAGAATAGAATTATTAAGAAAAAAACTAATTAAAGAATTAAGCAAGTTAGAAGATGGAATTCATATAAAACTAGATTATGATCCAATAATACTTGAAAACTTATTTTTTGAAGAAACTCGCGGCGGATGTAAAAGATTTGCAAGTGATTTTCCTAGAGAAGTTTTAACTAAAATTGATTTTATTAATGTTGACTTTAAAGATTTTTATGCTAGTGAATTTGATTTTACTGGGTTATATAATGTTCATCTAAATCCTCAAACTATTTATAGAAGAGATTTAGAAAAATCTATACTAAGGGGTGTAACTTTTACAGATAAGCTAGATTATTGCAAATTAGATGGAGCAAATTTTGCTGGTAGTAAAAACGCCAAAGTAAATCCCAATACTCTAGTACATAGTATATATGGTCATAGTAGATATATAGATATACAGTGTGTCAAATTTAAGGATGTAACTTTTACAGTGGTATTTAATTATGAAACATCTTTGTATGAAGTAGATTTTACCGGAAGCAAAAATGCTAGAATTAATGCAAATAAATTATTTTATTATGGGTTAACAGGCTGCATATTAAAAGATGCAACTATTATAGGAGACATACGTTCCAAAATTTTAGAAACTGATTTCACTGGCGCTAAAGGTGAAAGACTTGGTTTTACTACTAAAATTAGAATAAATCCTCAAAAAACTAATCATAATTTTAAAAATACTAAATTTAATGGAGTAGTTTTTTCTGGAAGTTTTGATAATTGCATTATTGATAATACTGATTTTACTGGAAGTGAAAAAGCTTTTATAGATTTAAGGAAAATAAATGAAGATAGCAACTATAAAAATTGTAATTTTTCAAATGCAACTGTTATAAATTTAGATGGAAGAGTAATGAACGTTTCTATTGATGGAAGAATTAACAGTACTATTGAAGAAGAATTAGATAGAATTCTTAAATTAGAGACTCAAAGTTCAGTAGTCAAAAAAGAAGAAGTGGAAAGTGCTAGAAAAAAATTAATAGAAGAAAATAGAATAAAATTTAAGCAAAAATTAGATGAGCTACTTAATTTATTAAAATCTAGCGAAATATTAGGAATAGATCCAAAGCATTTGTACGCATCAGTTCCAATTGAAGAAGATAAATTCCTAACTTATATTGATGACCATTATGAAATAAATAGAGATATCGATACCACATTACTTAGATTCTTTAATTTGTCACTAATTGATTTTACTAATGTTAATGTTAAGGGTATTGATTTTAGAAAAAGTGGGGCAAGAATAAATCCTCAAACAGTTTATAAAAAAGATATTAGTTATTGCTCTTTTGATAATAGTAATATTAAATATTATGATAATTTTGATGGTTGCAATATTGAAGGAACTTATTTTGAAACTGATTTTCAAATACCAAGAGCAAAAACTCATCAGCAAAAATTATAACTTAATATTAATGATTAATATCTATACTTTTGATATAATAAATATGTAAAAGAAATTTGCATAAAATAAAAAGGAAACATTTCAGTTTTGGTATGCTAAATGTTTACCTACAGATGAGCAGACCTTTAAGTCTTACAAGAATAAGCCTTAAAGGTCTATTTTAGTTAATGTAATTATTATTGTTACTACGTAACGAAGAAGTTTTAAAATATAAGCTCTTTTGTTCATAGTTTCAGTCTCCTATTCGATTTTATAGTAAATTTAGATAAAGATATATCGAAAGGAGGCAGACACTAGCAACTGAAAATACTTCCTAATTAAATTATGCTAAAAGAAAGAATTAATAACAATATTTTTTTCTTTTTATTAGATTAATTTTTAAAAAATAAAATAAACGTATTTAATAATTGACTTATGTTTGTAAAAAAGATAAAATAATTAATGTAAATTACTAGAAGAAACAAAGGATATACAAGTATTTATTAAAGAGAAGATATGGTTGGTGCAAATATCTATAAATCGTATACCCCATGACACTTCTTTGATGATGTAAACGTGTTATTCGCGGTAAGAATAAAATAAGCGCAAGTGAAGTAAGGTGGCACCGCGGAGAGTATCTTCGTCCTTATGAATTTGTGCTTTTATTTGTATAAGAAAGGAAATGATTATATGATAACTAAACAAAAAGGAACTTATGATATTTATGGTGTAGATGCTAAGAAAAGAGAATATGTAAATGAAATAATAAGAGGTATTTGTGAAAAATATAATTATACTTACATTGAAACACCTGTTTTTGAAGCATCAGAATTATTCCATCGAACAGTTGGGGAAACATCAGATGTCGTAAAAAAAGAAACTTATGATTTTACCGATAGAGGAGAACGTAATATTACTTTAAGACCAGAGGGAACTGCTGGTGTAGTTAGATGGTTTATTGAAAACAAACTTTATGGTAATATGACGGAAGCCACCAAAGTATTTTATAATGAAAAAATGTATCGTTATGAAAGACCTCAGTCAGGAAGAAATAGAGAGTTTACTCAGTTTGGAGTAGAATTTATTGGTTCAGATGATGTACTAGCAGATGTAGATGTAATATCTCTTGCTTATCAAACTTATACACTTTTAGGTCTTAATACAACAATTAAAATAAATAGTCTAGGTGACAATGAATCTAGGGATAATTATCGTAAGGCATTAGTTGATTATCTATCCCCACATATTAGCAAGTTATGTGATGATTGCAAGGAAAGATTAGAAAAAAATCCATTAAGAGTATTAGATTGCAAAATTGATGGAGATTCTGACATTATAAAAAATGCACCTAAAACAATTGATTACTTAAATGAAGAATCTAAAGTGCGCTATAATAAATTAAAAGAATACTTAGATTTATTAGAAATACCTTACGAAGAAGATGAAAAACTAGTTAGAGGATTAGATTATTATAATCATATTGTATTTGAAATATATGCTGATATTGAATCAGTTGGACATCTAGCACTTGGTGGCGGTGGCAGATATAATGGCTTAATTAAAGAATTAGATGGTCCAGAAATGCCAGCTGTAGGATTTGCAATGGGATATGATAGAACAATGCTTGCTATTGAAGAAGCTGGTATTAATATTCCAATTAAAGATAATATTGATGTATATGTTATGTATGTATCAGATACTGAAAAAGAAACCGCTTCTTATATAACTCAAAATTTAAGATTAAATGGTTTTACTACAGAAACAGATTACTTAAATAAAGGATTAAAAGGACAGTTTAAATCAGCAGATAGATTTAAAGCTAAATTCTTAATTATCTTAAATGATGACGATTTAGCTAATAACGAAGTAAATGTTAAAGATAATGTTACAAAAGAAGAAGAAAAAGTTAATATAAATGATTTAATTGATTATTTAGACATGCATGATTAAGGAGGAAACATGGAAAAAATTAAATATTATACAATAAAAAACGTTGGAGAAGTTGTATCGATAAATGGTTGGGTTTCAAAAGTTAGAAATTTAGGAGGCTTAATTTTTATTGATTTAAGAAATAGAGCTGGGATTATTCAAGTTGTAGTAAGACCAGAAAATGCTTATTACAAAGTAGCTGAAGAATTAAAAAACGAATATGTTATAAACGTAACAGGCAAAATAGTTGAAAGAGAAAATAAAAATGACAAATTAGCATCAGGTGAAATAGAAGTTGAAACTAGCACTCTTACTCTAATTAATAAATCTAAAGAAATTCCATTTACTATCTCAGATGATACAACCGCTCTAGAAGATACAAGACTTAAATATCGTTATTTAGATTTAAGAAGAGAAAACTTAAAAAATAATTTTGTTACTCGTAATAAGATTACTTTTGCAACCAGAAAATTCTTTAATGACAATGATTTTTTAGAAATTGAAACACCTATTTTATGTAAAAGTACTCCAGAAGGTGCTAGAGATTATTTAGTTCCAAGTAGAGTAAACAAAGGTACATTTTATGCCTTACCACAATCACCTCAAATATATAAACAATTATTAATGCTTAGTGGTTTTGAAAGATATTTCCAAATTGCTAAATGTTTTAGAGATGAAGATTTAAGAGCTGATAGACAACCAGAATTTACTCAAATTGACGTTGAAATGTCTTTCGTAAAAGAAGAAGATGTTATGGATTTAGGTGAACATCTAGTTGCTAGTATTTTTAAAGAAGTTAAAGGTATTGATATAAAACTACCATTAATGCGTATGAAATATGATGAAGCAATAGATAAATATGGCTCAGACAAACCAGATTTAAGATTTGGCATGGAAATTAAGGACTTAACAGAAATATTTAAAGATTCTGAATTTGGCCTATTTAAAAATACATTAGAAAATAATGGTATTATTAATGGAATTGTAGTTAAAAATGCGGCGAGTATTTATTCTCGTAAAGAACTTGATAAACTTACTGAATTTGTTAAAACTTATAAAGCTGAAGGTCTTGCTTATTTAAAGTTTGATAATGAAGTTACAGGTTCAATTGCTAAAGCCATTACTGATACTGAATTATCTCAAATTAAAACAAATTTAAATATTCAAAATAATGATTTATTATTAGTTATTTTTGGCAAGAAAAACATTGTTAAAACTTCTTTAGGTGCCTTAAGATGTAAGCTTGCAAGAGACTTAAATTTAATAAATAAGGATGACTATAAACTATTATGGGTAGTAGATTTTCCATCATTTGAATGGAGTGAAGAAGAAAATCGTTATGTTTCTTGCCATCATCCATTTACTATGCCTAAAGATGAAGATGTTGATAAATTATTAACTGATAAGGCTAATTGTTATTCTAAGGCTTATGATATTGTTATTAATGGTTATGAAGCTGGTGGTGGATCAATTCGTATTCATGATGAAAATGTTCAAAGAAAAATGTTTGAAGCACTAGAACTAACTCCTGAAGACATCGAAGAAAAATTTGGTTTCTTTGTAGATGCCCTAAAATATGGATGCCCTCCACATGGTGGTTTTGCTCTTGGACTTGATAGACTTACAATGCTATTAGCAGGAACCGAAAATATTCGTGATGTTATCGCATTTCCTAAAACTGCTAGTGCCACTGACTTAATGTGTGAATGTCCTAATAAAGTAAGCAATTATCAATTAAATGAATTAGGTATAGAAATAAAGAAGAAAAATGATTAATAGAAAAGAGGAACAAAAGTGGACTTAAAAGATTTATTTGAAACTAAAAAAATTGGGGATAAGGTTACTGTAGAAGGCTGGATTCGCAATAATCGTGATGGAAAAGAGTTTGGCTTTATTGACTTTTATGATGGAACTAGTATTAAAACTTTACAAGTAGTATATACTAAAGACTTACCTAACTTTGATGAAGTAAGTCGTTATTTAGCTGGTTCTGCCATTAAAGTAGAAGGAACTTTAGTAGAATCTAATGGTAAACAAGATTATGAGTTAAAACCAGATACTATCTGCCTTTTAGGAGATTGTCCTGCTGATTATCCAATTCAACCTAAAAGACATACAATGGAGTTTTTAAGAAAAGAAGCTTATTTAAGACCAAGAACTAGACTTTTTGGTGCAGTATTTAAAATTAGAAGTGTAGCAGCTTTTGGCATTCATGAATATTTTCAAACACACAATTATGTCTATGTACACACTCCATTAATTACTAACACTGACTGTGAAGGATCAGACCAAATGTTTAAAGTTACAACCTTTGATTTAAAAAATATCCCTTTAAATGATCAAAAAGAGGTAGACTTCACTAAAGATTTATTTGGCAAAAATACATATATTACAGGTTCTGGTCAATTACATGGTGAAGCAATGGCTATGGCTTTTAAAAAGATTTATACTTTTGGACCAACTTTTAGAACTGAAAACTCTAACACCAAGACTCATGCTAACGAGTTCTGGATGATTGAACCAGAAATGGCATTTATGCATTTAGAAGACTTAATGAATGCTGAAGAAGAAATGCTTAAATATGTAGTTAAATATTGCTTAGATAATGCTTCTGATGAAATTGATTTCTTAGATAAGAGCGTTTCAAATGGCTTAAGAGAAAAACTAGAAAAATTAGTTAATTCTTCATTTATTAGAATTACTCATCATGAAGCAATTGATTTACTTCTAAGTGCTGATGTAAAATGGGAATTTACTCCTGATTATGAAAGTGATATTGCTAAAGAACATGAAAGATGGTTAACTGAACACTTTAATAGTCCAGTATTTATTTATAACTGGCCAAAAGATATTAAAGCATGGTATATGAAAGTAAATAAAGACGGAAAAACGGTGGCAGCTGTTGATTTAGAAGTACCAGGGTCTGGTGAACTTATGGGTGGCTCTGAAAGAGAAACTGATCTTTTTGTATTAGATGAACAAATAAAGAAACATGGTGTTCAAAAACAGCAAATTGAATGGTACTTAAATTTAAGAAGATTTGGCGGAGTATATCATTCTGGCTTTGGTATGGGTTTTGAAAGATTAATAATGTACTTAACTGGAATTGAAAATATTCGTGATGTAATTCCTTTCCCAAGAACTCCTGGTTCATGTGAATATTAGGTGATTATATGTTTAATGAAGAAGAAATTATAAAATATGCTGATAAACTATTAATTGGTTTATCTAATGAAGAAGCTAAGATGATTACTGAAGAGTTTACATCAATTGATCAAAATATTGATAAAATAAATGAAATAGAAGGTTTAAATGAAGTAGAACCAGCATTTATGCCTTTTGATTTGTTTGCTGCAAGTCTAAGAGAAGATGTAGCTTGTCAAAGCATAGACGTTGATATAGCTCTTTCTAATGCAAAAGATAAAATAGGACGCGAAATCAAAGTACCAAAGGTGGTGGAATAAAATGCCTAGAAGTATTATAGATTTAAAAGAAGAACTTAAAAGCAATAAAATTAGTAGGGAAGTTTTAATTCAAAAGACTATCGAAAAGTCCAAAGATATTAATAAAAAATTTAATGCCTTTGTAACAATTATAGATAAGCCTAATATTCCAAAAGAAAGTGATAATGTATTATCAGGCATTCCATATTCAGCTAAAGATATGTTCTCTACTAAAGGAATTCTTACTACTGGCTCATCAAATTCCTTAAAGGATTACATTCCATTTTTTAACGCAACTGTTATTGAAAGATTAGAAAAAAATGGTGCAGTTTTAACTAGTAAAAGTGTTTGCGATGAATTTGGTTTAGGTGGGACTGGTACAACTGGTCACACTGGAGTTGTTAGAAATCCTTACGATGATAATAGGCAAGCAGGTGGATCATCTGCTGGGTCAGCCGTAGCAGTTGCCACTGGAGTAGTACCTTTTGCTCTTGGAACAGATACTGGAGACTCTATAAGAAAACCAGCTGCTTATTGTGGAATTGTTGGTTATAAACCAACTTATGGAACTATTTCAAGATATGGTGTTTTACCTTTTGCTTCATCTCTTGACCATGTAGGTGTTTTCACTTCTTGTGTTAAAGATGCGGCTATGATAGTTGATAGTGTTAAAGGTCCAGATGGTAAAGATATGACAGCTTTACCAAAAAGTGAAGACTTTTTACCTAAAATAAATGGCAAAGTCGAAGGGAAAAGATTATTTTATCTTAAAGAATTATTAGATATTAACTTATATGATAATCCATCAGATGAATTAAAAGAAACTATTCAAAAATTTCACGAAGTTATTGAAATAGCTAAAAAACTTGGTATGCAAGTAATTCCAGAATCAATTGACCATAAACTTTTAAATGCTATACTACCAACTTATGAGGTAATAAGCTGTGCAGAGGCAACTAGCAACTTATCTATGTATACAGGTATAATTTATGGGCCAAGAGGGCTTGATGTAAATATTAATGAAATGGTAAAAGAATATCGTACTCATGGTTTTAGTTCTTTAATAAAAAGAAGACTAGTAATCGGTTCTTATGTTTTACAAAAAGAAAATCAAGAAAGATATTATTTAAATGCTTGCAAAGTAAGACGTATGATTATTAATAAATTTAATGAATTATTCGAACAATATGATGGTTTTATTACTATGGCCTCTGGAAAAGGTGCACCGCTTTTAGATGAAAAAAGTCCCGTAACTGAAGAAGAATCTATTTTAGAAAACCATTTAGCCATCGGAAATTTTGGAGGATACCCTTCAATTACCATTCCAAGTGCTTATGTAAATAATCTTCCAATTGGTATAAATATCACTGGTAAAGTCCAAGATGATGCTAATGTATTAAATATTGCATATGCTTTAGAAAAAGAAATAGATTTTAAAGGAGGAATTTATGAATAATTATGAAGTAGTTATTGGATTAGAAATTCATGCTTCAGTTTTAACTAATTCTAAAGTTTTTAGTCCTAGTAAAAATGCCTATTCACAAATTCCAAATGAAAACATCAATGAGATAGATTTATCTTTTCCAGGTGTTTTACCATCTTTAAATAAAGAAGCTGTTCGTAAGGCTTTAAAAATGAGCATGGTTTTAGGATGTAAACAACCAGATGAACTATTATTTGATCGTAAAAATTATTATTATCCAGACTTACCAAAAGGTTACCAAATAACGCAAGTAACTAAACCAGTTGGAGTAAATGGCAAGGTAGAATTATTTACAAATAATCATGATTTTACTGTTAAAATAGATAATATTCATTTAGAAGAAGATACTGCTTCTATGGATCATTATGATTATTACTCACTAATTGATTATAATAGAGCAGGCACTCCATTAATTGAAATGGTAACTGAGCCTTGCATTCATAGTGGTGAAGAAGCAACTGCCTTTTTAGAATTCTTAGCTAATAGTTTGAAATATTGTGGAATTTCTGATGCTGATATGAAAAAAGGCCATATGAGATGTGACCTTAATATTAATTTAAAAAATGATAAGAATGAGTATATTACTCCTAAAGTAGAGATAAAAGGTATTAGCTCAATTGCTTATGTAACTGATGCTGTAAATTATGAAATTGAAAGACAAATTAAAGCTCTAGAAACGGGATGTGAAGAACTAGTTCAAGAAACTAGAAGATTTGATGAAGATACTAAGACTACTATAAGAATGCGTACTAAAGTAGATTCAGTTGATTATAAATATATGGTAGAGCCTAATATTCCAAGAATTAAAGTTGAAGATGCTTGGTTAAAAGAAATTAGAAAAGAAATCCCAACATTGCCAAATGAAAGATTAAAAAGATATATTAAAGATTATGGTTTAATTGAAAATGAAGCTAAAACTCTAGTTAAAGATTTTGATTTAAGTGAATATTATGAAAAAACTATTAGTCTTGGTATTAATCCTAAAATAGCTTTTAACTGGCTATCAACTAATATAACCGGTTATTTAAATAAAGAATTTATAACTATAACTGATTTTTATGTTACTCCAGAAAGATTAAAATTTATTATTGATAAAATTAATAGTGGTGAAATTACATCTAAACAAGGAAAAGAATTATTTAATTATTGTTTAGATGAAAAAGAAGAACCAGAAAAATTAATGAAAAAATATAACTTAAAACAAATGGATAACAGTAATGAATTAGAATCTATTATTGATAATATTTTAAAAAGTAATCCTAAATTAATTGAAGATTATCATAATGGAAAAACTAATTTATTTGGTTTCTTCATTGGTGAAGTAATGAAACAAACCAAAGGGCAAGCGAATCCAGTTATCGCAAAACAAATATTAACCGAAAAACTAAAATAAGAATTGCTAACCAAATTTAGCAATTTTTTTGATGGTGCAAAATTAACTTCTAATAGAATTTTTTTTGCAAAACATTAACTTGACATGGGGGGGTATTATTATACAATAGAGTAGAATATTGGAGAT
>CAJOQL010000047.1 GCA_905236935.1 uncultured Bacilli bacterium | reverse complement strand
GTTATTCGGAAGAATTACCACAATCTTTTTATCATAATGCATAGAAGAGAGATCAATTATCTTTTCAGATAGTTCATTATTAAGTTCTAAACGGACTTCTTGAGTCGGCAAAAGGGATAATTTTTTAAGTAATAAGACAGGTAAGTTTTTATCCATTTTTGCACCTCCAAAATATGTATTTTATTATATATTTTAAAAACTAGTTTGTAAAGAACATCTCATGATTTTTTAAAATTAATTTTATGCTGATAATTCTGTTTTATCTAAAAATTCTTCATAATCGAGAATGCTACCTTCTTTCATAAATACTAGATATAAAGTCTTATCTTTAACTTCTCCAATAATATTATCCGATTCTACATAATCATATAATTTAACATTTGGATTTTCAATATTTCCATACCAATAATCTATACCATCCATCCCTTGAATAATTACAGTATTCCCATATCCTCCTTTTTCCCCAATAAAAACTACTATTCCACTTTTAAAAGGATAAATAATGTTTATATCAGTTAATTTTACACCATCTAAATATTTATTACTTTCCTTATAATTAAGTTCTTTACTTGCAACTACAATTTTATCAGGGCTAGGCTTTTTTATTACACTGCCAAAATACTTATTATAAAAATTAGATATTTTAGTAAATTTAAAAGTTTTATCATAAACATTATTTTTAAATAGAAGTAAATTTTTATCGCTAGAATTAACAAATATTCCGATTGATAAAAATAAAATAATACTTATTAATACTTTAACAAATAAAGTTTTAATATATTTTCCCTTATTCATTATCATCACCTACTAAATTATATTTTCCATCTAAATATTTAAGACTTAAATAGTAAATAATAGCATTATAAAATAAATTATTTACAGTCCATTTTATTACATAAAAGTTAAAAGTATTAAAAATGCTATAAAGAATTACGTTAAATAAAAAATAGTAAAATATTATTAAGATATATCTTAACAAAAATGAATTATTAAAAAATTTAAAAATAGATTTATTTAAATAGAAAAGTAAAATAATTAAAATAGTAGTAAATGGGATGCCATTAATTAATATATCTAAGGTTAATAATAAATAGACTCTTTTATCATTTAAATAAAAAATATTAATAAGTACCGTACATAGTAAAATATTAGTTAAATTTAAAGTCAAAAAATCTATTATCATACTTGCCTTTCAATTACTGCAACATAATTTATATCTTTTAAATTTACTGTTTCAACTAATACATTTGTATCGATTGCACCTATATCAATTTTAATTACTTTACCTATATAAGTATTATTAACACTGTAAACTTTATCATTAATATTTATTTTATTATAGTTCGTAAGTTCTTTTATAATTATATTATTATCCTCATCTTTAGCTACTATTTTTCCTTCATAATTATTAATTTTAACCGGAATATTAGTATCATATATATATGATACCTCACTATAGTTTAAATATGTCTTTTTAATTATCCCAATTAAACCATATTTGTTAATTACTTCATCTCCTATTTTATAATTATCACCATTAATTAGTAATTTATCATAACTATAATTATTTTTATAGATATTTGATAACACATAATTTGATGTAATATTGATATTATTTTTAAAATCTAGTAAACTTTGATATTCACTTTCTAATTCACTTACTCTATTATTTAAAACTTTTATAGTTAGTTCTTCTTTTTGATTAAATATTAAAAAGCCAATATTATTAACAAGATTTATAAATGATGGTCTAAATAATATAAGAAAGAATAAAAAGATATATATTAAATAATTATGCTTCATTTTTAGTTAATTCCTCATAAAAACTATAATACTTTTCTCCACTAGTAATTATATGATCAACTAAAGGAATTCCAATTATTTTACCACTCATATTAATTTGATTAGTTAGTTCAATATCAGCATTAGATGGATTAGTTATACCAGATGGATGATTATGCATAATTATTATTTTATCGGCCCTATCTTTAACAGCATAATTAAATATTTCTTTAGGACTTACTAATGAATAAGTACTAGTTCCTTTAAACATTATTTTATAACTTATTAATCTATTTTTATTATCAAGTAAGATTACTAATAGATTTTCTTGTTTTTCTTTAGCAATTAAGGGAGCAAAATACTTATTTACTTTTTCGGTAGTACTTAAAACTAATTTATCTTCAATATTAGCATTATATACTCTTTTACCTAGTTCAATAGCCGCTAAAATTGTTAGTGCTTTAGTAGTTCCTACACCTTTTATAGATGTTAGTTCTCTTAAACTTATATCATTTAAAGAGTTTATTTCTTTCAAACTTTTAAGTATTTCGTTACTGAGCTCTTTTACATTTTTATCTTTAGAACCAGTTCTAATTAAAATTGAAATTAAATCTTCATTACTTAAATTAGATGCTCCATATTTTATTAATCTTTCTCTAGGCATTTCTGCTTTAGGTAGTTCTTTTAATCTCATATTTTTCCTCCATAACTATCCATAATTAATTTATTAATACTTATAAATGTATCTGTATTTCCTTCTAGCATTGTCTTTTCATAATTATTTAAAGCTTTAATTAAACCACTATCATTTATAGTGATATCTTTTTTATAAAAAGCTATTTTGTTTTCTAATAAATAACTCTCCATTTTACTTATACATTTACTATTAGTAAGTATACTTATATAAACTCTATAAACATCGTCATCAGAGATTATAACGGAACTAGGAAACTTTTTAACATATTCTTTGGCTAAATCTACCGAGTTAAATACTCCTAGTTGAAACCCAGTAGCTCGGATATTTTCTTTAAAAACTGGAATATCAATATCTTTACTATTAAATAAAAGAAAACCTAAAACTGAGCCAACTATTAAAGAAAATAAATAAGGTAAATACTTTTTCATATCATCACCAATTATATGATACGATATATTTTGTAAGGATTTTGATGCAAAATGTCGAATTACTTTATTAAAGCATAAGTTGCAAAATATTGAAACTAATACTTTGAAAGTCATAATATTGTGGCCAAGCTAAAGAGGATTTATTTTTCTTTTTCTGCTTGATAATATATTAAATTCACAATCTTTTTGTTCATGTATCCTTTAAGTTTTAAAGTATATTATAGCTTATAAAGGTAAATTTGGTCAATAAAAAATGCAAGGAATCTCTTTATTTATCTAGGATTGTTTGCAAATATTAATAATTTGCAAAAAATTCTACTCACCGAATTTTGCAACATCAAAAAAATTGCTAAATTTGGTTAGCAATTCTTCATTTAATTTATCATTTCTTCAAGAAATTTTTTACTTTTTAAATATAATCCTGTATATCTATCATAATAAGTATTAATAAAATAGTTTATATTATTTATGACTATATCACTTATTTTTAAATCTGAAATAGAATTTATGTCTACTAAATAATACATTCTTAACATTTTTAAAGTTTTATCATCATAAATAGTTTCATTTTCATAACAATTCTTACAAATATAGCCACCAATATCAGGATCAATGGTAATTATATCAGCCTTATTTCCACATTTAGCACAAGCATTAAAATTAATACCAACTCCTAAATAATCAAGTAATTTTAGTTCATAAATATTACTAATTATCATGGGATTAAGTCCATTATTAATCTTAATTAAGGCACTTATTAATAAATTATAAATATCTTTATTAGTATTTTGTTTCATTACTTGCGAAGCTAAGTCGCATAAATAAGTCATATAACTAATTAAAGTAATATCTTTTTTGATATTACTAAAATCATCTATAACATCAACGCTTTTTAAAGTGCTTAATTTATCTTCACGATAATATAAGTTAAAATCTGCATAAGTTAAGGATAAAGTAAAACTGCGAAGAGGACTTTTTAAGACTCGTGCACCTTTAGCCATTACTCCAATTATTCCATCTTCTGTTAAGATATTAATTATTTTACTAGTTTCACCAAATGCTGTTTCTTTTACTATTATTCCTTCAACTTTTTTTAACATATTATCCTCTCTTATACATTATGTAATATTCAATCTTTCCTGTTTTTTTAAACATTTCCCATGCTTCTTTTTTATCCATAAAATATCCCACTAACCTTTCTATTCTAATTCTATAGTGGGATAATAAATTATATTCTATTCACAGTTGCTGGCATTTTTGCTTCCTTAATACTTAAAAGTTCTCCTTTTTCTTGTTTTTCATAAGCATAAATAATATTTTGAATAGTAGTGCTTATATGACTTTCTTGTAAATAAGCATAAACACGTTTAATATCACTTTTACTCATCTTTTTGCCGTTATATTTATAATCTATTTTTAGGGCATCTTCTAGTGATACTATTTGAGTAGATGCTGATTCACAAATTTTTAATAATCCTGCAACATATGACTTACTATATTCTTCAATTACTTCTTTTTTCTTTATAGCAGTCTTAAAACTTTTTAGACTTGTTCCCATAATAAGCTCAATATCAAAAGGTGTGATAATATTCTTAGTTAAATAATCTGATAAAACTCTTAGTCTTTCATTAAAAATTTTTCTTCTTTCATTCATTGTAATTAAAAATGCATTATATTTATTCTTATTTATATTGCTAATTTCACTATAAGTTATTAGTGCATTTTTATCAATTGGTTCTATACTATTATAATAATATTTAATAAATACATCTGGATATATTTCATCACTTGCTAAATAATTATCTATTACAATGTCAATTACTTCATTCTTGTTTAATTTCTTCTTTTTTTCCATTATACCAACTCCTATTCAAAATCTTTAAATCCTAATTCAGATAAATATCTTTCTTTATCACGCCAATTTTTTATGGTTTTAACATATAATTCTAAATATACTTGTTTTCCTAAAAGAATTTCCATATCACGCCTAGCCATTGTTCCAATTCTTTTTAACATTGAACCACCTGCCCCAATAATTATTTTCTTTAGTGAATTACGATCAACTATAATATCAACATAACAATCAAAAATATTTCCTTTATCTTTCATATGAGTTACTGCGCAAGTAACAGAATGAGGAACCTCTTCATCAGTTAAATTTAAAACCTTTTCTCTAACTAATTCTCCTAGCATAAATTCTAAACTAGTATTAGTTATTGTCCCGTCATCATAATATTTAATTTCATCAGTTAAATATCCTTTTATTATTTTTATTAAGCGATTAACATTATCATCTTTTAAAGCACTAATTGGAATTATATCTGAAAAATTAAATAAGTCCTTATATGCATTTATAGCATTTAGTATCTTTTCATCATCTAATTTATCTATTTTATTCAAAACTAAAATAACTGGGGTTGTAATATTCTTAAAGGTTTCAACAATAAACTTGTCACCCTTGCCTGGCATTAGACTGGCATCAACTACAAATAATATCGCATCTATATCTTCTAAAGACTCATAAGACTGCTTATTTAAGTATTTACCAAGTTTATCTTGAGGTTTATGAATTCCAGGAGTATCAATAAAAATAATTTGGGCATCTTCATCATTATAGACACCTTGGATAGCATTTCTAGTAGTACCTGCTACATTTGATACAATTGCTAAATGTGTTTTTAAAATAGTGTTCACTAAAGTGCTTTTTCCAGTATTTGGCCTACCGATAATACTAACAAATCCGCTTTTCATAATTCACCTCCAATTATTTTTTGCTAATTAATTTCTATTGTAATTATATAATAATATTTTCTTATAATCAATTGCAAACATAGATTTAAGTTTTGTTTTTAATAATGCCTGAGTTGTAAAAGTAAATTCCACCCTAGAATTACTAAAAATGGGCATAAAAAATGAGAGCACGGTTAAATGCTCTCTTCAGGGGGCTCCGTTACAATTTTTCGGTAACGGTGTTAATCTTCGCGAGCCTGCATAAACACTGGGCAAAAGGCACTTTTAAAAATTAAAGTTGCTTCCTTCAAGTAGAAGAGATCATTATCCCATAAACACGGTGAAATAAGGATTTGTGAAGTATCTAAAACGCATTTTTCATATTTATTATATCTAAATCGTATCTAATTTGTATCTAAAAAAGAGCTATTTTACTCTCCTTATTTAGAATAGATCTTAAACGTTGTAGGGATAAATTCGTAATCAATGTTATTAAATAATTCTTTACCTCTTACAATTTTTAAATACCTATTTTTATTATCACTATTTATTATTCTATACAAATAATAATTATCAATATGATTCTTTGCAAAATCAATTTCATCTATAGTTATATCAATCGGAGTGCTTTCTCCTCCCTTTGTTGACTTTACTTCAATATATTTTTCAATATAATTTCCACTTTGATCTAATTCAAATGATAATATATCATATCCTTCATTTTCTTTTTTGTTATTAAAGAAATCTTCCATTATTTTTATTTGTTCTTTTGCATCCTCTTCCATTAAGCGTTTAAGTTCATTTTCATAAATAACCTTTTCATTAATAATACCCTGTTTTGTTTTTATTATTTCCTCAGCAATAAAATCTGGCTTTTTATTTCTTTGAATTTTTTTATTAGTTTTTCTATATTTTCTAATATTAATTTTTCCTTCTTTATATTCTAATTCATTTGAATTAATATTTATTTCAGAGTAAACCTTATTCTCTAGTTCTTCAATTTCATATACAATTTCATTATATTTTTCATCTTTAGTAAAGACATAATTTTCAGGATAAATAATCTCTAATGGAAATTTCCATACTAATCGTTCATACCCATTAACATCTTTTTCTTTAACCTGATATGGAGTGTCATATAGTTCAACTCTCCCTTCAAATGTATATCTTCTTTTTTTATCTTTAGTAAATAAATACACAGGCAAATTGTTTTCTTTGGAATGATAAAGAGTTTTATTATTTTTTGTAATAGTTTGATCTCCCTCTAAACCTTCTCCTGTATATTGAATTGTCCCTGATTCAATAGTAGAATCACCATAAACACTTTCTTCTGAAGTTGTAAGAATTAACGCATTTAAAGTATTTGTTTTCATTATACCTGATTGACCACTTATTTTAAAAATTGCCATTAACTGATCTCTTGTAAAAGTATCACCAATGTTCATTCTATTTATAAACTCTATTCTATCATAATAAATAGATTTATATAATCCGGTTCCAATTCCTTTAGAAATATATAATTCTTCTCCATCGAATCCTGACGACGCTCTAGAATGTGTTTCTATAAGTCTTCTGATCGATGCACCGTCACTTGCATTTGGAACTCCACGAATTTCTTCTACTTTTTTATATATTTCTTTTAAACTAACCCATTCTTTATTGAGGTTATGGTAATAAATCAATGCCTCAGTTACTTGCTCTTTCATTTTTACATCTCCTTTATATAATTAGCTAATGGAATATCTGCCGGGCATAAATCATAATCTAATAGTTCAGCTTTATTTACCCATAGATACTCTGAATGATCATGCAGATGAAATTTTCCTGATATATAGTCACATTTATATAATCTTAAATCAACAATTTTATTTGGATAGTTGCAAACATTGTTTATCAAAAAATCTTTTGCTTTTATTTTTAATTCAAATTCTTCATTTATTTCTCTTTCTATGGCAGCTCTTTCATCTTCATTTTCTTCCACTTTGCCACCAGGAAATTCCCATTTACCTATAACGTTTGGATCGCCAGTGGAGCGTTTTGCTATTAAGAATTGATTATTTTTTTCTATTAATGCAGCAACAACTTTGATAATCATTTTAATCACCTATAAATATTATATCACATATTTTTACCAAAGCCTCCATAAGTGAATAACCACCTTCAAAGCTAGATAAAATAAGGGTTCCTACTATTTTCAATAAGTATTTAATCGTACCTAATTCGTATCTAATACCGAAAAACGGTAATTTTTTGAAGCACAAAAAAGCCCGCAATCCCTTATAATTACTGGTTTTCAATAAAAAATGTTCTCTCTTTTGAGGAAACTTCAGGGGGGTTGTGGATTATCGGTTCATTTCCGTTCAAATGGTGTTAAAATGTGCTAAAAAGTGTTAAAAGTTGTTATTTTATGTTATATCTTGTTAGTACATTTTGCTTTTCTCTTACCTAATTCTTACCTAAAAAACTGAATAGTTACTTGCTATTCAGTTTCAACATTTCCATTAATATCTATGAATATTGGACCAGGAGCGCCACTAAATTCATAATCAAACAATCCTTGAGTAATATTAACTATATTCTTTTTATTTTCTTTTTCAACTTTAACAGTATTATTTTCGTTTAAACAATCAATACACATTTTGTTTAAACTTCCATCTGTTTTGATAAAATATAAATATGTGTACCCACCATTTCCTACATCAATTAAGAACATATTTAATACATTTTCACTAATTTTATGATCAGAAAATTTCTTGTTTGCTGTTGTAAATACTAAATCTAAATTCTTTTTTATAGTAAATTCATAACCAGTATCTAAATACATACTCTTGCCAGTAACAACATTATTAGAATATGTATCATACTTACTTGTTATCCCAGTTTTTAAATTAGATAAATATTCATTATATAGCTCATCAGCAGATTTAGTATTATTACTTTGAACAATATTGTTATCAATTTTTGTTGTAGTGGTCGTAGTAGAATTATCATTAGTTTTACTATTCAACATATCCTTTCCAAATAATAAATAAAGAACTACACACAATAGTAAAACTATAATTGCAATTAACACTCCTATTAATACTTTTTTACTCTTTTCTTGTTCCACTTTTTATCCTTCCTTTCTAAGAAATTATAACTTATATTTGCTTTAAAAGCAAATTATTTAACAATCATTTACATAACCAAAACTGTCAGAAGAGAGCACATACTTTTTCAATCTCTTAAAATACAACACTTTACTATATATTTTTGTCATAATCTATACTTTTATGTAAGAATTAGGTAAGTTTTTATACAAAAGTGGTAATTTCCTATAAAAAAACGAGAGTCAATTATTCATGACTCTCTTTCAGGGGGCGATGGGGATTTCTTAGAAAATTTATCATTTTGTCAAATCTTTTACGAAGCATTTTTAGTATATAAAATATAAGGTTTTATCTTATAATATTCATATAATCAGAACACAAGTGAGACATAAATTTATCATTGCAATTTTATTGTAATTTGTTATATTTAGCATTTAGATACGATAAAAATTAGTCCTAAATACTTGACTAATACCAATAAATAAGTGATTAATACAATACCTTTTGAAAGGAGGTATTTGTGTGATTGCTAAGGAAATATTAGAGATAATATCTAAACCCTGGTGCTCTAATCAAGATATTATGAAAATTGCAAATGTTTCAGCATCAACAGCTAGCAAGATTAAACAATCTATTGAAAAAGAATTTAGAAAGAAAGAACCTAATAAGTTCATGCCTGCTTATTCTATACCTACTAAGGAAGTCATCAAGTATTTTGATCTAGATATAGAGTTTCTCAAATCAATAGCATACTTTGATAAGGAGATTAACGATGGATTACCTAAATAGATGCCTTTTACTTGGAAAATATAGATCAACAACAATTATTGATGATAATGTTTCTTGTTTAGTTATTGTTGTAAATGATGAAGATGGAGATTTAACTATTCCAATTATTACTAGCACAGATGTTGCAAAAAAAATAATAAACAATTGTGAAGATAATTCTTTAATAGCTATCAAAGGAAAGATAGATGCTGATGAAAATGGTTTAATAATTAGAGCAGAAAAAATATCATTTTTAAATCATAAAGAAAGAGCCGATTAATATCGGTTTTTATTATATATTGTTCCCAATAAAAAAATCTAGATTTCTCTAGATTTTTAACACATTTTATTATCGTTAAGGATTTTATTCAAAGAACTGTGATATTGTCCCCACTTTGGACAATAGAATTCCATCAACTCTCTAAAATGTTCATTATGATTTTTTTCAATGAAATGTAATAGTTCATGTATAATAACATATTTTATTTCAGCATCTTTCTTTTGAGCTAAATCAACATTAAAAATTAATGTTTTCATTTTTCTATTACAACCACCCCATTTATTTTTCATTTTTCTAACACTATATCCATTACTTTTAACTTTTATTATAGATTCCAACTCAGGTAAATATTTATTAATTTTAAGAGATAATTGTTCCTTATAAAAAGAATTCATAAGTTTTTCTTTATTTTCAATACTCGATGATTTTCTAACATACATTACAAGTGACTTTGCATTTTCTTTTTTAATTGAAGGAGCATTTGAATCAACAACTTTTAATATATATCTTTTGCCGTTTAAATAATGATCTTCTCCTGATATATATTTTCTTTTTGTTAAACGTATTTGCTTTTCATATTTTTTTAATCTTTCATTTAACCATTCTTCTTTAGATATTATCATTCTCTTAATAGAAGACATTTCCATGTTTTCTGGGACCGAAGCTCTTATATCTAAGTTAGGATATACTCGCAAATTAATATTCTTAACTTTTTTTCTTTGAATGTCTACATCAAAACCATTGATAAGCATATTAATATCCTCTTGTATTCTTCCACAAATTGAAAATTTCATCCACTTTAGATTCATCATTAACAATTGTTTTAATTAAAAACTTCACTTCTCTTTGCTTCATCTTAGAATCCATAAAATCTTTAGGTACAGAACTTGTTAATGCATCATATAAGATTATGGTTTCTTTTTCAGCTTTATCTAATACATCATATAATCCTCTTAACCTTACATTATGTATAGAAGTAGGATATTCTCCACTTGTTTCAGGATTTTTAACTTTCATAACAAGTTCAACTAAATGTTTTATATAATCTTGATAATCCAAATTTTGATCCTTTTTCATATCTATAAGTTCTTTTAATAATTCAGACATCTTATTGTAATATCTAGGATTTATTGGTGTATTGTTTATTATAGTTGATGCAATATTTGCTTCTATAGCTAAAGCAACAGATTTTGCATTTTTCCTAACATTTTTTGGTAAAGTTTGAGTTGCTTTTTCGATTCCACTTGCAACTATTACATCTAATAAAGTAGCTTCATCTAATTTATATTGTAATTCTGATGCATCAGCATTTATATAATTATCTATCATATATCTCATAGCACCATCATAATTCTTTAATTCAATATAATCTCCAGCCGCTTTCATTACTTCATCTCTTGCTGCATTATAGAAATTAACTTGTTTTTTAATAGATTTACTATCTTCTTTTGTATATCCAGCTTTTGTCATTTCGTCAGCAATATTAGTATAAGCAATAACTAAATTTGAAACAGCATTGTAGAATTCAATTCTTTTACTTTCTGTTTCCTTTAATTGCTCCTCACGTGATTCATCTATGCTAAGTTCTTGACCAACAAAATAATGTAAAAATTCAAGAGTTCCTTTTGGGTCATCAATTGGTTCACAAATGACTTTTACTTGTTTCAACGCATTATCAAGTCTACTCTTACAAAAATCTAATCTATTCTTTAATAATCCTGTAATATCTTCTTTTTCAAAATTGTCAAATGCACCGGATGTATAATCTTCAACTGCACCTTCTATGCTTTCAAACAAGTCTTTATAATCAACAATATATCCCAAATCTTTATCTTTATCTAATCTATTAACACGACATATTGCTTGAAATAATCCGTGATCTTGCATTTTCTTATCAATATATAAATATGTAGCTGACGGAGCATCAAATCCTGTTAATAACCTATCAACTACTATTAATAGTTTCATCTCTGATGGAACATTTATAAATTTATAAATTGCATCATCTTCAAAACAACTTGAATGTTCATCGTGTTCTGAATCACTTCTTAGTTTTGGATATTTTGCTTTATTCCACATTTTTTCATAAACATCATATATCTTTTGTTTATCAGATAACGTAAATTCTCCAGTTGATTCACCTTTAATATCAGCTATATATGGAGAATATGATGATATTATTGCACATTTAGTAAATCCTTTAGCTTGAAATATTTCCCAATATCTACAAGCTTCATATATTGAACTTGCTACAAGCATTGCTGTTCCTTTTCCCTGTGCTAATCTTGATATCTTTTCAAAATCAAAAATAATATCTTTTACAATTTCTTCTAATCTAGATTC
>CAJOQL010000046.1 GCA_905236935.1 uncultured Bacilli bacterium | reverse complement strand
GATAGAGTGCTTAAGAACGCTCTTTTGTGGGAGAAAAAAAGACAACAAAACAATATCGAATTAATTGCTAGTGAGAATTATGTTTCTAAAGATATTTTAAAATTACAAGGAAGTATTTTAACAAATAAGTATGCTGAAGGTTATCCTGGTAAGAAATATTATGGTGGTTGTGAATTTATTGATATAATTGAGCAAACTGCAATAGATTATGCTTGTAAATTATTTAAATGTAAATATGCTAATGTTCAACCACATTCAGGATCAAGTGCTAATATGGCAGTTTATCGTGCATTACTTAAAGCAGGAGATACTGTAATGGGAATGGATTTATCTAATGGAGGACACTTAACTCATGGCCATCCAATGAATTTTAGTGGAATTGATTATAATATTATAAGTTATACAGTTGATCCTAAAACAGAAATGATTGATTATGAAAGTGTTCACTCTTTAGCTTTAGAACATAAGCCAAAAATGATTATCGCTGGAGCATCTGCTTATTCAAGAATCATAGATTTTAAAAAATTTAGAGATATTGCTGATGAAGTTGGTGCATATCTAATGGTTGATATGGCTCATATTGCAGGATTAGTAGCCACTGGTGCACATCCATCTCCAATTCCATATGCTCATGTAGTAACAACAACTACTCATAAAACTTTAAGAGGTCCAAGAGGTGGGTTAATCTTAACTAATGATGAAGAAATAGCAAAAGCAATAAATAAAACAATATTTCCTGGTATTCAAGGTGGCCCATTAATGCATGTTATTGCAGCTAAAGCACAATGTTTCACTGAAGCACTTGAGCCAGAATTTACCGATTATATTGTTAATGTTGTTAAAAATGCCAAATCTCTTGCTGAAAGTTTACAAGAAGAAGGTATTAAAGTTATTTCTGGTGGAACTGATAATCATTTAATGCTAATTGATGTAAAAAGCAAATATGGTATTACCGGTAAAGAAGCAGAAACTTTGCTTGATAAAATTAATATTACAGTAAATAAAAATACGATACCAAATGAAACAGAAAGTCCTTTTAAAACATCTGGATTAAGACTTGGTTCTGCTGCTATGACTACAAGAGGACTTAATACTAGCGATTTTAGAAAAATTGGTAAAATCATTGCTAGTGCCCTAGAAAATAGAGATAATGAAGAAAAACTAAATGAATTAAAAGAAGATGTTTTAAAATTAACTGCTGCCCATCCAATTTATAAAAAGTAGAAATGGTGATTAAAAATGACTAAATGGGATAAAGAATATATTAAATTATGTAAAAAAATCTTAGATGAAGGAGTAGAAGTAGAAAATAGAACTGGTATTAATACCATTAAAATTCCTTCATATCATTTACATTTTGATTTAAGAGAAGAGTTTCCAGTTCTTGCTACTAAACAATTATATTTTAGACAAGCTATTCTAGAAATGCTTTGGATTTATCAAGCCCAAAGTAATGATGTAAGATGGTTACAAGAAAGAAATGTTCATATTTGGGATGAATGGGAAATAGATGAAAATGGCTTATGGAAAGCTACTCAAAATGTTATGGAAAATGGTAAATATGTAAAAAAAGATATTGTCCGTACATTTGATAAAAAGTATGCTCATACTATAGGAACAGCTTATGGTTATATAGTTAACAAATTTAAAATGACACAAAATTTAATAGATACTATTAAAAATAATCCTACAGATAGACGTATGGTTATGACCTTATGGCAAAATGACTATTTAGATACTGCTGTTCTTCCTTCATGTGTTTGGAGTAGTGAATGGGATGTAACTGATGGTTATTTAAATATGTGGGTTCATCAAAGAAGTTGTGATGTTCCACTAGGGCTTCCTTTTAACGTAACACAATATGCTACACTTTTATCTCTTATAGCGCATGTTACTGGATTAAAACCAGGTACAATTGACTGGAGTATTAAAGATGCTCATATTTATGTTAATCAAGTAGATGGAATAAAAGAGCAAATTAAAAGATATGATGAAAATGCTGATATTAAAGCACCTACATTATGGATTAATCCTGAAATAGATGATTTCTTCAAATTTGATAATTCTAAAGATTGCAAAGATATTAAAGTAGAAGGATATGAACATATGGGACCAATTAAGTTCCCAATCGCACAGTAATGGATAATTTAAATTTAATAGCTGCCATTGGTAAAAATAATGAATTAGGAATAAATAATACTTTAATATGGCACTTACCAAGTGATTTAAAGTATTTTAAAAAAATAACAAGTGGCAAAACAATTATAATGGGACGTAAATGTTTTGAATCACTTCCAGGACTCCTTCCTAATCGTAAACATATTATTTTAACCAATAATAGGGATTATAAAGCTGATGGAGCTCTTATTTATCATAGTATTGATGAAGTCCTTGATTATATAAAAAATACTAAAGAAGAATGCTTTATTATTGGTGGGGCATTAATTTATGAATTATTTTTACCATATTGTAAAAAACTTTATTTGACAGAAATTAATGCTGAGTCAAAAGCTGATGTTTATTTTCCAAATTTTGATAAAGAATTATATGAAAAAGAAGAAATAGAAGAATTAAATGAAAATGGAATAAATTATAAATTTGTTATTTATACAAGGAGGAGTAATGAGTAAAGGCAAATTAATAGTAATAGAAGGAACTGATTGTTCTGGAAAAGAAACTCAAACTAATAAATTAGTAGAAAGATTACAAAGTGAAAATATTAAAGTTGGAAGATTATCTTTTCCTAATTATGATAGTCCAACAGGTAAAATTATCGGAGCTTGCATTTTAGGAAAACCTGCTATGTGTGAAGAACTATTAAAGTGCGATTCATCATTTTTTAAAGAAGGTGGAGGCAATATAGACCCCCTTGCTGCTTGTGATTTTTATGCAGCAGATCGCAGATATAATTTACCTTTACTTAATAAATTACTAGAAGAAAATGAAATAGTAATAATTGATAGGTATGTAACAAGTAATATGGCTCATCGAGGTGGTTTATTAACTGAAAAAGAAGATAGACTTAAAATATATGAAAAAATAGACAAACTAGAATATGATATTAATGAACTTCCTAGACCAGATAAAACTGTTCTTTTATATCTACCTTTTGAATATGCTAAAATACTTAAACAAAAGAGAAAAGAACTTCCTGATGAAGCTGAACAAAATGAAGAGTATTTAAAAAGAGGCGAACAAGCCTATTTAGAACTTGCTGATTTATATAATTATGATATAATAAACTGCACATCAAATGGGAAAATTCGAACTATTGAAGACATAAATGATGAATTATATGAGAATATTTTAAATATAATACAATAGAACTGCTAATGAATTATAATTTATAAATATTAAAGGAAAAAACTATTTAACAACTGGGTCAAAATACTATTTATCTGATGTAGGTTTAAGGTATTATTTATTAGGAAGTAAAATAGTTGATGAAGGTCATATACTTGAAAATGTTGTATATCTAGAACTAGTTAGAAGAGGATATGATGTATATATTGGTAAAAATGATGATAATGAAGTAGATTTTGTTGCAATGAATGATAAAGGTGAGGAATACTATCAAGTATGCCTTTCAGTAAAGGATAAAAAAACTTTAGAAAGAAAATTAAAACTACTTGATAGTATAAATGATCATAATCCTAAATATTTGTTAACTACGGATTATACACCTTATACATCACATAATGGTATAAAACAAATTAATGTATATGAATGGTTATTAGATAAATAGAGGGTGATAATATGAAAACTGACGATTTTGATTACGAATTACCACAAGAGCTTATCGCTCAAACACCACTAAGTAATCGCGTGAAATCTAAACTACTAGTTATGGATAAAACAACTGGTAAACTTAAGCATGAACACTTTTATAATATAATTAATTATCTTAATAAGGGCGATGCTTTAGTTATAAATGATACAAAAGTAATACCAGCAAGATTAATTGGTGAAAAAATTGAAACAGGCGCTGTTATTGAACTTTTATTATTAAAAGATCTAGGTAATAATACTTGGGAGTGTTTAGCCAAACCTCAAAAAAGATTAAAAGTTGGAACAATAATAAGTTTTGGTAATGACTTATTAAAAGCTGAAATAATAGAATTAAAAGAAGAGGGGATAACTATTGCTAAACTTATTTATGAAGGAATTTTAATGGAAATTCTTGATAAATTAGGTTCAATGCCACTTCCACCATATATTCATGAAAAATTAGCTGATAAGGATAGATATCAAACTGTATATGCCGAAAATTACGGTTCAGCTGCTGCACCAACTGCTGGCTTACATTTTACACTTGAACTATTAAAACAAATTGAAGAAAAAGGTGTTAATATAGTTCATATTACTTTACATGTAGGGCTTGGTACTTTTAGACCAGTAAATGTTACAGATGTAACAAAGCATGTAATGCATACTGAAGAATACATGATGGAGAAGGATGCAGCAGATAAATTAAATGAAGTAAAACAAAATGGTGGAAAGATAATTGCTGTTGGTACTACTAGTGTTAGAACTCTAGAAACTATTCTTTCAAATAATGATAAGTTTGTGCCTTGCCATGGCAATACTAATATATTTATATATCCTGGTTATAAATTTAAAGCAATAGATGGGCTTATTACCAATTTCCATTTACCTAAAAGTACTTTAGTAATGTTAGTAGCAGCATTTTCGTCTAAAGAAAATATTTTAAATGCCTATAAAGAAGCAATTAAAAATAAATATCGTTTCTTCAGCTTTGGAGATGCAATGTTTATTGGAAATATTGATAATGAGGGATAGTATTACGTAAAAAAGCTTTAAAAAAGATAATGTATAAATATAATATTATTTTAGAAGCATTAAATAAAATTTATACCAATATAACATTTGATTATGAAAAAGACATAAAAAGAGATATTATTGCAAGTATGTATATAGAAAACATAAGAAGTACAAATTAGTTTATAAAAAATAAGACTTTCTTTTATGAATTATTATATTTATAAGTAAGAGAGTCTTATTTCTTTTTTATTTTATATAATAATGCAGCACTGCCTCCCATAGCAATAGTTAATAATCCAATAAATAAGTTTTGTGGGTCAGAATCTTTTTTTGCTTCTTCTTCTTTTATTATATTATTTTTTAATGCAATCCTTTTAGAGGTAGTTGCAGTAGTAGTGGTAGTAATAAGTAGAGAAGATGTAGTAGTTGTGGGACTCGTTGTAGTTACTGTAGTAGTTGTAGCTGTTGCGCTAGTTGTAGAAATTGTAGTGGTGGTAGTTTGCTTTTGTGTAGTAGTTGTAGTATTGGTTGTAACTTTTTTAGTAGTGCTAGTAGTTGTTGTGGTAGGTTCTTCGTACTTTATAGGGCATGGATCAGAATATATTGGTGAACCAACTGCTGTATAATTACTTCCTTTATCTCTAGGAGTATATTCAGCTTCATGCCAGTGATTATCGCTTCCATGATAGCCATACATCTTCCCATTAGGACAAGTTTTAATTGAATGACTTTTTAAAGCTCCAGAACTTGCAGTAACATTTATTGTTAATGAGATTAACAAAATAATAAATATAAGAATCTTTTTCATTAAAACACCAACTTTATTATATATACCTATAATACTATAAAAATTAATAATAATAAATATTTTGGCAAAAAATAAAAAGCTTATAAAAGCTTTTATTATCAAAATGGTGACCCGTACGGGATTTGAACCCATGAATGTATGCGTGAAAGGCATATGTGTTAACCGCTTCACCAACGGGCCATAAACAAATGGTGGGCCTGAATGGACTTGAACCATCGACCTCACGCTTATCAGGCGTGCGCTCTAACCAGCTGAGCTACAAGCCCATTTGTTAAAATAAATGGTGCCCAGTTAGGGATTCGAACCCTAGACCCACTGATTAAGAGTCAGTTGCTCTACCAACTGAGCTAACTGGGCAAAAACTGAGTACCAATTCATTATAACATATTTTTTTTAAAATACTAGCCTAAATTTGCAAAATTGGTAAATTTTATATAAAATCTTTAAATAAATGGATTTTATAATAAAAATGGCGGAGTAGGAGAGATTTGAACTCTCGCGCCAGTTGCCCGACCTACACCCTTAGCAGGGGCGCCTCTTC
>CAJOQL010000045.1 GCA_905236935.1 uncultured Bacilli bacterium | reverse complement strand
CTTCATATTCTCCATGTTTTAGAAAAGAAATAGGATCTCATGGACTTGATGAACGTGGATTATATAGAGTTCATCAATTTGAAAAACAAGAAATGATTGTTCTTTGTGAACCAGAGGATTCTATGAAGTATTATAATGATATGTGGAAATATACTGTTGAAGTATTTAGAAATATGGATATTCCGGTTAGAGAGCTTGAATGTTGCTCAGGTGATTTAGCAGATTTAAAGGTTAAATCTTGTGATATTGAAGCATGGAGTCCTAGACAACAAAAATATTTCGAAGTTGGTTCTTGTTCTAATTTAGGTGATGCTCAAGCAAGAAGACTTGGTATTCGTGTTAAAAGCGATGCTGGTAACTATTATTTGCATACTTTAAATAATACAGTTCTTGCATCTCCTCGTGGACTTATCGCACTTTTAGAAAATAATTATGAAGAAGATGGTTCAATTAGAATTCCAAAGGTGTTAAGACCATATATGGGTGGAAAAGAAAAAATAGAAATTAAAAAGTAGAATTAAAGAAGAATTAAATATAAGGAAGTATTAGAAAATTAGCTTTCTAATGTTTAAATATATTTATCTTCTTTTTTTGTAATAAAATAATTTTTCTTAAATTAATGCTTTAAAACTTAAAAATTGTAAATATATTATATTTAATCTTCCGGTTGATACTCATGTTTTTAATAAAAAATCTTTCATAGATTATCAAACTTAACAACTATAGGAATTAGTCATGTGATTGAGGAAAAATTGACGCAGCTTGAGTATGTATAGTTGAGAATCAAAAAGCTAAAGCTTTAACTTTAAATAAAATGCTTTAAAATATTTAGCAAGTAGTAAATATGAGAATCACTAATTAATGAATAGTTCTCTTTATATGGCATAACGTTTATATTTATTGACAAAACAAATGATAAAGTTTATAATTATAAACATTATATCAAATGTGGTGGTTTTATGGGAAAGAAAAAAACAATAATTATGCCTAATACTGAAAAAGTATTAGAACAATTAGGTAAACAAATTAAATTTGCAAGGCTAAGAAGGGGTATAAGTTCTGAATTACTGGCAGAAAGGGCTTTTGTATCTAGAGCAACCATTTGGAAAATTGAAAATGGCTCATCAAGCATATCTATTGGGTCTTATGCATCTGTTTTACATGCATTAGGAAATTTAGATAGAGATTTATTATTAGTAGCTAAAGATGATGATTTAATTAAAACTATGCAGGATTTAAACCTAAATATAAGAAAACGTGCAAAGAAAAGAGTTGATAATTAATGAAAGAGAAAAAAATATATGTATACGAAAATTTTAATAGTTTGACTCCAAACTTAATTGGAACATTATATGTTAGCTTTGTTAGAGGAAAAGAGGTTTTTTCTTTTGAATATTGTGATGATTTTTTGAAAAGAAATATTAATTATATAATTGATCCTGATTTACCTTTATGTAAAGGACGAATATATTTAAATGATGATAAAAAGATTTTTGGATTATTTGCAGATACTTGTCCTGATAGATGGGGGAGATTACTAATTAATAGAATGGAAAATATGATTGCTATGAAAGAAAAACGAAGTCCAAAAGAACTTTATGAAAGTGACTATTTATTAAGTATTTATGACTATTCAAGAATGGGAGCAATTAGATTTAAAGAATCATTAGATGGTGAATTTAAAAGTGACAATAAAGATTTGTCGATTCCTAATATTACAAGTATACGTTCTTTAGAAGAAGCATCTAGAGTTTTAGAAGAAGGAAATATTAAAAATATAGAAAAATGGATAATGATGTTAATTGGGCCTGGTTCTTCACTTGGTGGAGCAAGGCCTAAAGCAACCATAATTGATAATAATAAGGAATTATGGATTGCAAAATTTCCATCTAGAAATGATGAGATAAATGTTGGCGCATGGGAAAAAGTTGTAAACGATTTAGCTAAATTATGCGGACTAAATGTTCCAGAATCTAACTTAGAAAATTTTTCTAAGTTAGGCAGTACTTTTATGACTAAAAGATTTGATAGAAATAAAGAAATAAGAATTCATTTTGCATCTGCTATGACTATGTTAGGAAAGACTGATGGTAATGATTTTACTTCTAGTTATTTAGATATTGCAGATTTTATTAAACAGAATGGTATAAATGTAAAAAAAGACTTATTAGAATTATGGAAAAGAATTGTGTTTAACCTTGCGATTTCTAATAGGGATGATCATTTAAGAAACCATGGATTTATTTTAAAAAATGGAGGTTGGGCTTTAGCTCCTTTATATGATATTAATCCAGTTCCTTATGGAAATAGTTTATCATTAAATATTAATAAAGAGAGTAATATAATGGATATCGATTTAGTAATTGAAACTGCTAAATATTATGGAATTATTAAAGAAGATGCTATTAAAATTGCTAAAGAAATATTTGAAATTGTAAATAATAATTGGGAAAAGATAGCTTTAAAATATAAAATTCAATTATCTGAAATTGAATACATGAGACCTGCTTTTAAAAATATATAATCACCAATTAAATATAGGCACATATACTATTTTAGGTGATAAAAGATGAATGATAATTTATTTAAAAAAGTAGAAAAGAGGACTAATGTTGATAAAGATACTTTAATTTCTCTAGCTAAAAAAATAGAGGCTAATGGTCTTAAAGATGAAAAGACTTTAAAAGAAGTTATTAGTAAATTAAGTAGTTTAACTGGTAAAAGTGTTTCTCCTGAGCTTGAAAATAAAATAATAAGTACGATTGTAGAAGATAAAGTACCAAAAAATATAGATTCATTATTCTAGTATTTACTAGACTTTTTCTTTTGGTATTCATAAAAATGAATATTAGTCAATGATGTGAAACATAAAAATTATAAAATGACTTAGTTGCATAACTGAGTTTTTTTTATGAATTAAGAAGT
>CAJOQL010000044.1 GCA_905236935.1 uncultured Bacilli bacterium | reverse complement strand
CTATCTAAATCTATTTTGATTATTTCTTCTCCTGTAACCTTTTCATTTGTTTCTGGATCTACTAAATTATCAGATATTAAACCTGCACCTATTAAATCTTTTACTCTTATTATAGTATATCCTTTTTCCTCATATAAATTTGTTATTATACTTTCATTATTTGAAGCAAATAAATTAGCTGCACCAACAATCTTTTTGTTAAATTCTTTAATTTTATTTTCTTCATTTTTTTTAATATTTCGATTAAGACTTATTCCTATCGTTACTCCGATTATTGCTAATAAGCCTACTACCACTATTATTTCTACTAGTGTAAAACCTTTTTTATTATTCATAAGCATCACCTTTATTATATTAATTTTATCATTTATCTTTTTTTAATTCAATACAATTTTTATTAATTATCTTGAATACCAATAGGTATATTTATTTGGTAAATTTAATACTTTTTGAGCATCTTGCAACTTAGATACAAATGTTGAATAAGAGGTATAAGTCTTACCATACCATCCATCAGCAATCATAAAATGTAAGTGTGCTCCAGTTGAACATGAATCCCAACTAGTTCCAGATCCACCACCAACTGTACCTATTACAGTATTGCTATCAACTTGATCTCCAATTGATACTTTAATTGTAAGTAAATGCATATAACCAGTAGTTATTTGTTTTCCACCAATCGTATGGTAAATATAAACTTGATTTCCTCCACAACTAGCTTTTCTAATTATTTTACCTACCATACCATTAGCACTTGCATAGACGCTTGTTCCTTCTTTATTTCCGCCAATATCTGTACCAGTATGTAATTTATATTGTCCAGAAATTGGGTGATATCGATAACCAAAATAACTAGTTATTGTTCCTTTTACTAAAGGCTTACGAAGTTTAGTATCACCTTTTACTTTAACACAATCATCTAAATTTTCATTTTCACCACAGCCAAGATTTTTATAATAATCAATAAGTTCTTGAGTTGATGATATTTCATCTTTAATATCCATGGTTTCTTCTGCTATTTCATCTAATTGATCTCCTAAAGAGTCAATACTACGCTCTAAACTTAAAATATTTTTATTCAGTTCCTCTTCTTTGGCCTTTAATTCTACTTGTAAATCTTCATTTTCTCTGATATTTCCTTGCATTTTATTAATTTGTTCTTCAGTATAATCTGCAAGTTGTTTTATAATGGTATATCTATATATAAATTCACCATAACTACTAGATTCAAAAAGATATTCTAAATAAACATTATCTCCTTCATTTTTTTGATAATTATTAAGTAAAACTTTCATCTTATCTTTTGATAAAAATATCTCTTTGTCTAATCTTTCGATTTCTTTTTTTGCTTGCTCTATTTGTTCTTGTCCCTTATTTATTGCTGTTTTTGAGTTTGCGATATCATTTTCAGCAGATTTAATTTCATTTTGAGTTCTTTTCTTTCGATACTCATTGGAGTCTCTTTTATCTTTTAAGGCTTGTAATTCTTTACGTAATTCTGAAAGTGTTCTTGCCTTAGTTGATGATTCTACTTCTAATCCATTAATACTTAAAATTGTAATTAAAATAATTAATAAATACTTTATTTTTTTCATACGGTTAAATGCTTTCTAACTGCTATACCTGATGCAAACATTCCTACAAATGAGCCTAAAACAATAATAAATAAAGAAGCAGTATAGATTATTCCTTCAGGTCTTGCTAAAGAAATAACTCCAATTAAATTACTTACTTTCATTCCAGTAAATTTATCATATATTAATGAATAACCAAATATAGTAAGCAATACTGGAATAATTGAACCTAATAATCCTATTAAAAATCCTTCTACTAAATATGGTAATTTAATAACCATATTGCTAGTACCAACTAGTCTCATAATATCAATTTCTCTTTTACGACTAAAGATTGTAATTTTAATAGTATTAGTAATTAATACTACTGTAACTAATACTAAACCTCCTACTAATATAATAGTACCTACTTTAATAGCATCAAAAATACTAACTAATTCATTAACTGAACTTTCACCATATTTAACAATATCAATATGATCCATATTTTTTATTGTAGTTACAGTTTCATTAATATCTCTTACATCTTTTATAATAAGTTCAAATGAATCTTGAAATGGGTTTTCTTCTTCTCCTAGTGTATTAACTATTTCTGCCCATTTCTCATCATTTTTAAATTCAGATTTAACATCTTCTTTACTTCTAAACTTAACACTTTCAACATTATCTATTTTTTCAAAATCTTCTCTTAATTTATCAATATCTTCTTTACTAGTTCCTTTTTCGGCAAATATTACAACTGTTAGTTCTTTTTCAATATTTTTAGTTACTTCTTTAACATTATAAGAAACTAAAAGCCCTATAGAAACTAAAGTTAAAGTTATAATTGTACATATTATAGAAGCCATAGTTAAACTAAAGTTACGAAATAAACTTTTAAAAGCATTATTAATACTACGATTAAATATTCTAAATATTTTCATCTACTTTATAACTTCCCTTCAAATAATCTCCATCAAGTAATCCATCTTTTATTACTATAACTCTTTTTTTCATACGATTAACTATGTCTTTATCATGAGTGGCCATTACTACAGTTGTACCTAACTCCATATTAATTTTTTCAATAACATCCATTATTTCTTTACTTGTTTTAGGATCTAAATTACCAGTTGGCTCATCACATAATAATAGTTTAGGACTATTTGCAATGGCTCTAGCAATACAAACTCTTTGTTGTTCTCCACCAGATAGTTCAGATGGAAAACTTCTTGTTTTATGAGACAAACCAACTTGTTCCAATGCTGCTAATACTTTAGGCCTTATTTCTTTATTAGATAATCCATAACTTTCTAATGGATAAGCTACATTTTCATACACAGTAAGCTTTGGAAGAAGTTTATAGTCTTGAAATACAATTCCAATTTTTCTTCTTAATTTATAAATACGACTATTTCTTAATTTTGCAACATTTATTCCACCAACTGATACATGCCCTTTAGTAGGTTTTTCTTCACGATATAATAATTTAATTAAAGTACTTTTACCACTAGCTGTATTACCAATTATAAAAACAAAATCTTTCTTTTTAATTTGAAGATTAATACCTGCTAGAGCTGTTACACCATTTTTATATACTTTATATACATCTTTAAGTTCTATAAACTCCATAGATAACCACCTCTATAATAATAAGTATACCATAATTTAATGATATTTTCTCTACCAATAGATGGATTTTACAAATGATTAGCAATATATAGAAAACAATTTACAAAAAAAGAAAGACTAGCTTTCCAATAATTTATATATTTATTTTAAAGTGTTTATACAAATTATATTTTTTAAACTTTAAAACCTAATTTTATTAAAAGTTCTTTAACAGTTTTAGCATCACTACCTCTATCATTAAAGTCTCTTAAATTAAAATATACATTTATTTTTGATTCATACATAAATCTATTTAAGTCCTGATCTTGAATCATGCTTCTTGAAAGAACAACTTTATTTTTTGATGAAAATTCACTAATATTATGATTTACTTTTAAAAATTTATTTAATCTTATAGTACCTGGCTCAATTAAATATAATATGTCACTACAAATATTATTCTCTGTTAAGTTATTTAAACTAATAAAAATAGTATCATAATTATATAAAGTGTTTATTTTTATTTTTAAATCATCTATAGAATTACTATTAATAATATCATCACTTTGTAAATACTTATTATCATCGCTTTGATATTCAATACCTTTAACTTTATAGTTATTCTTTAATATTTTTATCATCATATACATCAAAGTAGTAGCTCCAGCATGAGGGGTTAAATTTTGAATTCCGATAATTTTTTGATTTGTATTATAATTAACTCTATAGTTATCTTCAAAATTATTATCATTAGAATTCATTGGATTATATAGATTAGCACTTTCAAGATATTTTTTTACATCTTCAAAAGTGTTTGGCTTATTAATTAAAAAACTAATACCTGAGGCATTTTTTGAAAAATTATAGTAACCTCTTTCAACTAATTTTTTTAAAAATGTAGAACTATTACATAATTCGGTATTATTTAAGACCAAAACAACTCTTGAAGGTTCCCAGTAACTCAAAAAATTAAATAAAGTATTTTCATCATAATAGTTATTTATAGCAGTTATATCAATAATTACTTTATTATAATAAAGATTATAAAGTTCTTTTTCTATATCTTCTTTGGTAAATATGCCTTCAATAGTTTTTATTATTTCTACATCTAAATTATTCATAACAGATATGTTTTCATTTTTAATTGATATGTTCATTTTAATTATCACTATCCTTACTATATTAATCATATAATATTTTATTTTTTTAGTAAATGAAAAAAAAAGAGTTTTTAAATACTCTTAATTTATCCTCTAATTTGAGATAATAAAGTTTGCATTTGATTGGCAAATTCATTATTAAACGCATTCTTAATTGATGAGCTTAAATCATCATATTTTGGTAATATT
>CAJOQL010000043.1 GCA_905236935.1 uncultured Bacilli bacterium | reverse complement strand
GTCTTAATTTCAATATTTATGAGTGTTTCATCTTATATATTTGAAAGAGATGAATCATCTAAAGGAATAGGATTTACTTTTAAAGAAAAAGAAGAAAAAGGTTATAGTAGATGGCTTAAAGAGCAGGAAATGAAAGCCGCTCCTGATATTGTTAAAGTTCCAGTTAATGCTGAAACTGCTGATGGAGCTGGAATAGTAGTTATTAATGATGGAAAAAATATGTATGTTGATAATGCTCATCATCATACAATGGTAGTTGGACAAACTGGCTCTGGTAAATCTACGGCATTAGTTAATCCTTTAATTTTTAGTTTAATGAAAAAAGGGGAAAGTATGATTATTACTGACCCTAAAGGAGAATTATTTACTAACTTTTCTGAAATGCTTAAAAAAAGAGGATACAAAATATTTGCTTTAAACTTTCGTGAACCTAATTTAGGAAATGCTTGGAATCCACTAGCTTTACCATATCAATTATATAAGGCTGGTAATACAGATAAAGCAATCGAACTTATTGAAGATATTGCTATTAACATAATGTATGATTCTAAAAATCAAAATGATCCATTCTGGGAACGAAGTGCAGCCGATTATTTTTCTGGTTTAGTTTTAGGATTATTTGAAGATGCTAAGGAAGAACAAATTAATATTAGTTCAATAAATTATATGTCAACAGTTGGAGAAGAATCTTTTGCCACTAGTAATTATATGAAAGAATATTTTACATTAAAAGGAGAAGAATCAAGTCCATACATTTTTGCATCTAACACAATAACAGCGCCAAATGAAACCAAGGGTAGTATATTATCAGTATTTAGACAAAAAATAAGACAATTCTCAACTAAAGAAAATTTATCAGAAATGCTTTCGCATAGTGACTTTAATATGCGTGAAATTGGTGATGGTAAAACAGCTGTATTTATGATTGTTCATGATGAAAAAACAACATATCATGCACTTGCTACTATATTTATTAAACAAGTGTATGAAACTTTAATTGATGTAGCTCAGCATGAAGAAGGTGGTAAACTTAAATATCGTACTAACTTTATTTTAGATGAGTTTGCCAATATGCCAAAATTAAAAGATATTACTACAATGGTTACTGCAGCAAGATCAAGATCTATAAGATTTACCTTTATTGTTCAGAACTTTGCTCAGTTAAATGAGGTATATGGTGAACAAGATGCTCAAACTATTCGTAGTAACTGTGGTAATTTAATATATTTACTTACTAGTGAACTTGCAGCTTTAGAGGAAATTAGTAAATTATGTGGTGAAGTTAAATCTAAAGAAAAAGATAAAACAGCATCAACTCCTCTTATTACTGTTAGTGATTTACAAAAGTTAAAAATGAATGAAGTTATTATTTTACATAGTAGATTGAATCCTTTTAGGACTAAATTAAAACCAAGCTATGAGATAAACTGGGGAGAAACTTCAGGCTTTGGTGAAGGAAAACTTACAGAAAGACCAAAACAACCAATCGAGTTTTTTGATATTAAAGAATTTGTTAAGATAAAGAAACGTAATAAACTATTTGAAGCATTAGATGGAAATAAAGATACTAAAAAGGCTCCTAGTCTATTTGACAAATCAAAAGAAGAAAATGATATATCTTCTAGCGATTTATTTAAAAGTGACATTGAAAAAAATGATAGTGTTAGTCCAATGTTTAATAGTTCCTTTAATCCCTTTAATATTGGCCTAAATAATCCAAAAGAAAATAAAGAAGATAAAGATGATTCACTTAATAATTTTGCTGACTTAATATCAAGTATTTCCAAATCAGATGATGATGTAGAAAAATTAGATGATACACCAATGTTTGACTTTAGTAATCTTGATAATAAAAGAAATGAAAAAATCATTGAAAATAAAACTGCCGAGCCAAAATTTGATATTGATAGTATTGTTAAGAGAATTGATGCTAAAATAGCTGAATTAGAAGAACAAGAAAGACAAGAAAAACTTAAAAATGGAGAAGTAGTAGAACCTAAAAAAGAGGAAAAAGCTAGCAAAGAAGATAAAGATAAAGCTCCAATAAAAGAAAATAAGAATACTTCATCTGATACAAAACCATATTACGAAACATTAGATAAAACTATAGTTGAAAAATTTGATGATTTTATGAAAGAAATTGATGATGCAACTAAAGATGAAGCACCAATTATCAATGTTGATAAAGACAGTGTAATCGTTGGAGATGTAACTGACGACCAATATTATGATGATTTCTTTAGTGATGATGAATAAAAAGTTTCAATTGGAACTTTTTATTTTATAAAAGAAAGAGTGATAACATGACATTCACAACACAAATAAAAGATGAAATAACTAAACAATTAAATAATTTAACAGAAAATTTAATTACTTTATCTATATATTTAAAATTTAATAGTGTTCAAAGTGATAATAATCTATCTATTTTTACGGAAAATGCTTCAGTTGCTAGATGGTTATTTAAATCTTTAAAATCTCATTATAATATAAGTATAGGGCTTACAATTAGAACTATAAAAAGATTTAAAATTAGAAATATATATATTTTAGAAATTAAAGAAAAATTAAATATTATTAATAGTGATATTAATAATACAATTAATAATATTTTAGATTTAAGTATAGAAGAAAAAATTGCATTTTTAAAAGGTGTATTCTTATCTTGCGGAAGTATTAATGATCCTAAAAAAAATCAATATCATTTAGAATTTTTAATTAAAGAGAGTAGTTCTGCTGAACTTGTAAATAAAGTTCTTTTAAGTCTTGATTTTAATAGTAAAATTCTAAAAAGAGATAAAGAATACATGGTTTATATTAAATCATCAGAAAATATTAGTGATTTTATAAACTATATAGGAGCTGTAAATGCTTTATTCTATTTTGAAGATATAAGAATTTATAAAGATCATAAAAACATGGTTAATAGACTTAATAACTGCGAACAAGCAAATGTTGAAAAATCAATGAAAACCAGTAAGGCTGTAATTGATAACATTAAATACATAGAAGAAAATGATTTAATAAATTTATTAGATGATAAAACTAAAGTCATAATTGATTATAAAAAGAAATATCCAGAAACTTCTCTAAATGAATTAGCTAATATTGTTTCATTAGAAACTGATAAATTAATAACTAAATCAGGGATAAATCATCATATACGTAAAATTAATGAATTAGTAAAAAAACATCAGGAAAATAAGTAATTATAAAAAGCTATTTTTTAATAGCTTTTTATAATGTCTCAATTTCAAAATTTTGAGTACTAGTATTATCAAAACTTAAAGTATCTAAAGAATCAGAGCTATTAGAAGTTTGTAAGTTTTGATTTGCTTCTATTGAACTTACTATTTCTGCTTTATCAGCAGTTTTCGTATCTTCTAAAGTATCTTCTAATCTGACAGTATTATCTGCACCTAAATCATCATCTAAATCAACAAGTCTTAATATTTCTTCAAATGTTGTTTCACCACTTACTACTTTTGATAGACCATCTTGAAGAAGGGTAATAGTACCACCTTTGCCGTAAACTAGTTTTCTAAGTTCAGCTTTTTGTACATTTCTAATAATAGCATCTCTAATTTCTTGGTTTAATAAAAGTACTTCATGAATAGCTATACGACCTTTATATCCTTGATGGCATTCATCACATCCTACTGGAATATAAATATCACTAATATCCAAATTAAGTGCTTTTTTAAATATTCTCTTTTCATAATCACTAGTAGGTCTTGATTTACGACACTTTTTACATAATCTACGAGCAAGTTTTTGAGATACAATTCCTTCTAAAGCAGCACCAAGTAAGTATCTTTCAACATCCATATCTGTTAAACGTTCAATAGTATTAAGTGAGTCGTTGGTGTGGATAGTAGAAAGAACTAAGTGTCCAGTAATAGCGGATCTAACTGCAATACGAGCGGTTTCATCATCACGAATTTCTCCAATCATTATAACATCAGGGTCCTGACGAAGAATACTTCTAAGTGCCGCAGCAAATGTAAGACCAATTTCAGAGTTAACTTGTACCTGGTTAATACCTTCAATATTCATTTCTATTGGGTCTTCAACTGTAATTATATTTCGATCTTCCGTATTTAATCTTTGCAAAATAGAGTATACAGTTGTTGATTTACCAGAACCAGTAGCTCCAGTAACAAGAATAATACCATTTGGAAGATTCATCATTTTCTTAATTTTTTCTAAGTTGGATTTATTAAAATCTAAAGATTCAATACCTTGTGAAGACATATTATAATCTAAAACACGAATAACGACTTTTTCCCCTAAATTAGTTGGAAGGCAAGAAACACGTAAGTCAATTTCAACCCCATCAATATTATTTTTTACAGCGCCATCTTGTGGTACACGAGATTCAGTAATATTCATACCAGCAATAATCTTTATACGAGTTACCATGTTTCTTTGTACATATAAAGGAACAATACTATAATCCATTAATTTACCATCAATACGCATACGTATTTTAAGACCTTCTTCAAATGGGTCAAAGTGAATATCTGAAACCTTCTTTTTTATAGCATCTAAAATAATCATATTAACTATATCAGTAATAGGTGTAGCTTCATAATTATATGTGACAAGTTTTGAATCACCAGTAGTGAGTTGAGTTGAATCTAAAGTTACTTCATTTTGTTCTGGTAGATTGTTTTCGTTAGTATTATTTTTTGCTTCAGTATTCACTTTCTCACCACCTTTATTCTTATTCATATAACATTATAACATATAAGGTGTAAATAAATCTACTTGTTATTAAAATTTAATTTTATAAAGTGTTGTTATACAATAGATGTGAAACATTTCTATATATAAAAAAAGACTTAAGTCGTATAATTGTTTTAACGAAACCCAATTAG
>CAJOQL010000042.1 GCA_905236935.1 uncultured Bacilli bacterium | reverse complement strand
TAAATCAAAATCATTAAATGGTAATAACTTCATATTATCATCTCCTCATATATAATATTACACTATTTTTTTAACATATACAAGAAACATGTTAAATTTTTAATATTTTTTTAACATATTATAAAAATATGTTAAAATTTTTTAATTTTTTTATTATCAAGAAAAACAAATATAAATAAAATTCAAATATTTATTTATATTCGTTAAGAATTCCTCACGGAATTCTTTTTGAGTAGTATAATTTTAAGTATTTAGTAGATAATAACAATTTATATGTTCCTTCAATTAAGAATGGTGATAATCCATTAATCTTTAATTAAATATCATTTTCCAGGACATAATATCGATGAAAATGATTTTGATTGTAATGGTGATTTTATTTCTTTTTAACAAAAAATTGGGCTTTGCTACTTTTAAATGCCCTGATTGTCATGAATTATATTATGTAAGTTGTACTTGTAAATCTAGGGCTTGTTCTTCTTGTGGTTATAAATATAAAATCAAAATTGTCGATAATATTATGAATAAAGTTTATGATGGATTTCATTTCATCTACAAAGAAGATGAAAAATAACAATTTTAAACTCTATTTAACTTGCAAGACACTGTCTTGATTTTAAGCATACATTCGTATGCTTTTTATGCTTTTAACTTTATAATTTCACTTTCCTATTATAGAGTCAAAAAAATCCAGCATAAACTGGATTAATTATTAGTAAACTGAGAATTATAAATTTGCGCATAAAATCCGCCTTTTTGAAGTAATTCTTCATGTGTACCTTGCTCAATAATATTTCCTTCATTCATAACTAAAATTAAATTAGCATTTTTTATAGTCGATAATCTATGAGCAATTATAAAGGATGTTTTTCCTTCCGCTAACTTATCCATTGCACTTTGAACAAGTTCTTCTGTTCTAGTATCAACATTACTTGTTGCTTCATCTAATATTAAGAAAGGACTATTCTTAAGCATACCACGCGCAATAGTTATTAATTGTTTTTGTCCTCCAGAAATATTATCATTATCACTTATAACTGAATCATAAGAGTTTGGCAGTGTTTTAATAAAATGATCTACTCCTACTTTTTCACAAACTTCTTTAATTTCATCAAGAGGAATATTATTTCCATTAAAAGTTAAGTTCTCTTTAATAGTACCATCAAATAACCAAGTATCTTGTAAGACCATCGTAAATAAATCATGGATATTTTCTCTAGTTAAATTTTTAGTACTTACACCATCAATTAAAATATCCCCACCATCTATTTCATAAAATTTCATAAGAAGATTTACTATAGTAGTTTTACCTGCTCCAGTTGGTCCTACAATAGCAACTTTTTCACCAGGACGCGCTATTGCACTAAACCCCTTAATAGTATCATTTTCATTACCATCATATTTAAATTTAACATTTTTAAATTCAATCATACCTTTAACATCTTTTTTGTTCAAGTAAGCATTTTTATCTTGTTCATTAGCCATTTCTTCCTCATCAAATACTTCAAAAACACGTTCTGAAGCAGCTGCTACTGATTGAAATGATGAAAGAGCTTGCGCTATTTGATTTAATGGATTAGCAAACATTCTAACATAAGTAATAAAAGCAATAATAACTCCAAATGATATTTTACCATTCATTGTAAGTAAAGCTCCCACAATACATACTGCAACATAGCCAAGATTTCCAATAAATCCCATCATTGGCATCATTAAACCAGATAAGAATTGACTTTTACGGTTTGCATCATAAACATTACGATTATATTTATCAAATATTTCATCAGCACGTTTCTTTCCGTTATATGCTTTAACAATATTAAGTCCTGAATAAACCTCTTCAATATGACCATTAAGGTTTCCAAGTTCAGTTTGTCTTGCTACAAAATACTTTTGTGATTTAGATAAAACTAAAGCCATAAAAATAAAACCAAATAAAGATGAAAAGATAGCAGTTAAAGCTAAAAGTCCATTAGTATGAAACATCATAAATAAACATCCTAAAAATAAAGTTACACTACTAACTAAAGTAGCAAGTGAGTTATTCATAGAAGCTGCAATTGTATCTACATCATTAGTCATTCTTGATAGAATATCACCATGCATAGTTTTATCAAAAAATTTAAGAGGAAGTTTATTTAATTTATTTTCAATATCACTTCTAAGTTTCCTAGCAAATTTATTAGATACAATAGTCATAATAAGTGACTCTACATAATTGAATAAAGCACTAATAATATATAATCCTAAAATAAATAGGGCTATATTTCTTATTTTATGATTATCCATTAGAGGAGTTATTATTTTTTGGACACTTAAAGGAAGATCTTCTAATTTACCTATTAAATCATTTTTATCATTAACATCTTTCATGATATTTGCAAGTTCCATTTGATCTTTCTTAGTTACTAAAGTACCATTCATAGTAAAATCATTAAATTCAATTCTATCCTTAGTTATCGTACTATTTATTTCAATATTTTTTTGAAGTTTTTCAATTAGTTCTTTATCTACCATAATACCTTTAGCTATTTCATCAGTTAAATTTGATAATTTATCTGGAGTCATAATAGCAAGTATTGAACCAGCAAAAGCAAGAATTAAAGCAGTAAGAACAAGTATTCTAAAATCTTTTAATTCTTTAATTAAACGAATAATTGCACTTTTAAAATCTTTAGGTTTTTCAAAATTACCTCTATTCTTTCCATTACGCATTTTCTAGTTCCTCCTTAGTAAGCTGAGAAAGTGCTATTTGTTTATAGACCTCACAACTCTTAAATAATTCTTTATGAGTACCTATTCCTACACATTTTCCTTTATCTAAAACAATTATTTTATCAGCATTTAAAACTGTTCCAATTCTTTGAGCTACTATTAAAATAGTTGCCTCTTTAGTATATTTTTTAAGTTCTGTTCGAAGAATACTATCAGTTTTATAATCTAAAGCACTAAATGAATCATCAAATATATATATTTCTGGATTTTTTGCAATTGCACGAGCAATTGATAATCTTTGCTTTTGTCCTCCCGAAATATTAGTACCTCCTTGAGATAAAAAACTATCATATTTATCATCCATTTTAAGCACAAAATCTTCAGCTTGAGCTACTCTAATAGCTTCTTCTATTTTCTTATCAGATATTTCTTTATCCCCATAATCTACATTATCTTTAACTGTACCACTAAATATTACTGCTTTTTGAGATACATAACCAAGTTTACTTCTTAAATAATCTTCTTTATAATCTTTAATATTTATTCCATCAACTAATATTTCTCCCTTAGTTGCATCATAAAATCTTGGTATTAAATTAATTAAAGTTGATTTACCAGAACCAGTTGAACCAATAAATGCAACCGTTTCTCCCTTTTTTACTTTAAAAGAAATATCTCTTAAAATATACTCTTCAGCATCATCATACATAAAAGAAACATTTTTAAACTCAACTGTTCCTTTTTCTCCATTTTTATTCGTATCAATAGTTCCATCTTTGATTGATAATTCTTTATCTAATACTTCATTTATTCTTTTAGCAGAAACATTGGCTCTTGGCATTAACATAAAAACAAGTGCAAGCATCAAAAATGACATAATAACTTGCATAGCATAGCTTGAAAATACTACCATATTACTAAAGATAGTTAGTCTATCAAAAATAATTGAATTACTAATTAAACTTGCACCAATAAAATAAATTGATAAGGTAAGAGCATGCATTGTAAAAAACATAAATGGTGAAAAAATTGCAAAAGTTTTTTGATTAAATGTTAAAAGACGTGTTAAATCATTATTAACCTTTTCAAATTTTTCTTTTTGATAATCTTCAGCATTAAATGCTCTAATTACTTTAATACCAAGTAAATTTTCTCTTGTAATATTATTTAATCTATCAATAGTTTTTTGAACTATTTTAAATCTAGGTACTACTATTAAAGTAATTATAGTTATTACAATAAGTAAAACTACTACTGCAATAAAGGTTGCTAAACTCCATTCAAAGCTTTTATTTAATATTTTAGTAACTGCCCAAATAGCTGTAATAGGTGCTTTAATTAATAATTGAAGGCCCATACCTAGAAACATTTCAATTTGAGTTATATCATTTGTAGTTCTCGTAATTAAACTACTAGTTTTAAACTCTTTTACTTCCCCAATACCTAAACTTTCTACTTTATTAAATAATTTTTTTCTAGTATTTAATGAAAAAGAAGAAGTAATATTAGCAACTAAAAATCCAACTACTACTGCTGATAATAAGGAAGCAAATGCACATAAAAGCATATATCCACCATTAGTCAAAATATCTGCCATTTTACTACCATCACTTTGAACTAATTTAGTTATTTCTGACATATAATCTGGCATTTTTAAATCTAAATAAACTTGAAAAAGAATTAGTCCAAAACTAATAAGCATTAAAACCCATTCTCTAGCTTTTAAATTTTTAAATAATTTAAACATTAAATCACTCTTTCTATTTTCAACACTGTTAAAAATTATAACATATTATTAATCTTATTTATATAACTTTTTATGAATACCAAAAGAAAAAGTGTTGTTATACAATAGATGTGAAACATTTCTATATATAAAAAAAGACTTAAGTCGTATAATTGTTTTAACGAAACCCAATTAG
>CAJOQL010000041.1 GCA_905236935.1 uncultured Bacilli bacterium | reverse complement strand
TATTAAATAAATTTAAATAAAGCATTGATTTCTTTGAATTGGCTGGTATTAAAAAACTATTATTATTCACCCTTTTATTCCTCCTTTTATTCCCCTCTTAAATATCTTTTATCTGATAATATTAAATTGACTGCAATTATATAATTGTGATAATAATCATTAATTTCATCACATTTAAGTATCATTTTATATTTAGCAGCATAATCTTGAAATGTTTCTAAAAGTTTAGACATATTATTTAATCTTTCATTAAAAAATGTTAAATTTTTATCTTCTACCTCTTCTTTTATATAATTAAAAATCATATTATCATAACGATTATTAATGCTATTTATTATTGATTCATGAAAATTAGTTACATATTTATTATTTTGAGCATTTAAAAGTTCTATTTCACGATCTTCTTCTATTGATTCAAGATATGTATTATCAACAGGATAGTTTAATAAACTAACAAATTCTAGTACATAGTTTAAACAAAAATTATATTCTTCTTCTGTCATTTATTACCTCCAGAATTATTTGCTTTATTAATTGCATCAGTTAATCTAGACATGTGAATATTTCCAGGGCCAGCTTTTTGTTCTTGTTTTAATCCATCCATAAATCCAATTAATTTTCCGGTATCTTCACTACTAAAGTCCATATCAGATTGACAGACTCTTAATAAATCCTCAATAGCAACTTCAGTATTAAAGCCTGGAGTCTTAGTATTAATACCAGCATTTTCTAAAACTCTCTTTTGAGCATCAATTGGAAGTAAAGCAAAGTTTTCTCTAATTGTTGAACTATTATTTTTAAAGAATCTTGTAATATCATCACGATATGTTGGATTATTAAGATTTTCTTGAACTTTATTACGAATTTCAGCTTTTTCTCTACCTTTAATAGATTTAAGACTATTGTCTCTAATTTGTCCAGCTCTTTCTCTATCATCATTAATTTTCTTAAATTCAGCACCAATTCCAGAAGCATGTAATGCGGCATTATCTGCATCAACTTGTGCTAATTTTCTACCAATTTCAGTAGCTGCTAAAGTTGCATTACGACTTGTAATTGAAGCATCAAATGTGGTTTTTTCCGTATTTAAATCAGCTATTTTAGTATTATTAGTTGCTATTTGATCATCGACATTTCTTAATGCTTCAGCTCTCTCAGTAGCTGATAAAGTAGTGTTTGCTAAAATATTATTTCTTTTATCTTGAAGATTAGTTTTTAAACTATTTAAGGCATTTAATTTAGTATTATAAGTTTCATTAAATTTCTTAACATCAAGTTTAATTTTCTTTTCTTCTTCATGATAAGAAGAATAATCAGCACTATTTTGAATTTGAGTTCTTCTATTATTAATTTGTTGTAAAGATGTATTATAAGCAGCATAATCAGCACGAGTCTTTAACAGTGATTCTTTTTCATCTAATTTTATAGATTCATCACGATATTTTTTTCTTACCTCTGAAGCTTCTTTTTTATAATCTTCTTTAATATCAGCTACGCCTTTTGTTGCATATGATGTTAGAGAATCAAAACTCTTTTCTAATTCAGCTGCCATATTAGCTGTTCGATTAGAGGTTGTGTAGTTTAATTTATTTCCAATATAAGTTGACAATCCTCCTGCAGCTTCATATTTTTCTTTAATATCTTGGGCTCCATTAATAACAGATCCAACAATAGGAAATTTTCCTAAAACTGGATGCCTATTAATTCTTCTTTCTCTCGTATTTTCATGTCTATCAATTGAATTTCTTGTTTCTGCTGAAGCTTGTCTAACTTGGTCACCTATCTTATCAATAGAGCCTCCGCCAGATTTCCATCCTCTGTATGCGCCACCTACAATGCTATTAGGTAAGTTTCTAGCATTTCGCCAAAATTCTTTACCCATACCTCTAGGATTTCTTAAACCATACATTCCATCAGGATTTCTTTTAAATAATGTATTAAATACATCACGACCTAAATTACTTCCAACAGTTCCTAAACCAGTTGCAGCTCTTCTACCATATTCATAAGTATCACTATTAAGTTTTTTCTTAATATTCCACTCAACACCGCCAACTCCACCGACAATATTCTTAAGTAAATTTGGTGCTTCCTTAGCAAATGCAAGAACACTTAAAATAAGGACTAATTCTGCTATCAAAGGCAAAATACCATCATACTGATCAGTAATTGAAAACCAATCATGTCTTGACCAAATTAAATTAATTGTAAACATTGCAAAATAGATAATTGCAAGCCTAACAAATAAAGAAATATAAGTATCTTTAATTTCCTTTAACCATTTAGAAAATATTCCTCCAGATGGTTTAGTAATTCTTAGCATTATTGGTACTGGAGCTACTAATTGTAATACTCCAAGTTTTACTGCTCTTATACCAACATCAAGAGTAAATGATGCAAATAAATAAGCAGCAAGTGCACCACATAAAGTACTAATTATATATAAATACCTCATTTTTCCATCTTCAATGCCATTTTTTAATGTAGGATTAGTTATAAAAATTGATGGTTTCCTAAAAGTAACTGCATTTTTTAATGCACTATTGTATGTTTCACACAACCCTTCACTTGGATTATTTTCACAATCCATTGGGCTTAAATCTCTTTCATTTCCAGAATCATCTATAATCATAGGATGGTAAAAAGTTGAAAAAATAGTAGTTGCTACCTTAACTCCAGCAGATTTAATATCGGTTCCATCTTCAACATTGTCACTAGATCCACCTAAGATTACATTACCAATGATATTAGTTTCTAAAACTCTATGCTGAACAGTATAAAACAAATTAAATAATGTTGGTAAAAAAGCTATTAAAACTAAAGAAATAACTGTATCTTTTACAATTTTAGTTAGTGAATTACCTTTAGATAATTTATCTGGATTAGTTATTAAAATAATTATATTATAAGCAAAAACAAATAACATTACTACACCTAACACTACATATATTCTTTCAGTTATATCTGCCATTGCTCCATTGGTATCGAATAAATTAGCTTCTGTTACAAGAAAAAATACTTGATAAATCCAATTAATTACTTGATAAACAATATTATCAATTGCTAGAAGCAAAGCATAAAAAGCATCTAATACCCAGCTAAACATTCCACCAATAATAAACATTTTACTCATTTTATTCCTCCTAGCGATTTATTTTTCTATACATACCCCATAATTATTACCAAGTAATTTTAATAAAAGGTCTACCATAGTTGGTAAAAAGAATAAAATTGCCATCAAGATTAATCTTTTTACTAGTCTACCATTACATTTTCTTAGTTCATCAGCATCTTTATTAATTATGGCAATTAAATATTCATAAACTGAAAATGCACCAACTAAAATAGGAGCTATGATGCCAATCGCATCTAAAAACTTTTTTATATCTTTTTCAAAACCACCAAATATTCCTTTACATGAAGTCTCAACTTTGTTTACGTTTATTTGATTATTATTTTCCCCATTATTATAATTATTATTTTCTCCATTATTTTGATTATTATTGCTATCAACCTTTACACAATGAGTTCCATCGCCAGATATTTCAGTATCTGAATACCAATGATTACCTTCTATTTTAGTTTTATTTGCATTATAAGCAGTGCAAAAATAACTATCATCATCTGGGTCATGTTGTTTGTTCATACAACACTTATCTTCAGATTGATTATAATCAATTTCTTTGTTACATTCAAAATAATCGTATGGACCAAAGCCTATCTTTGTTGTAGGTTCTAGTTTATATTTTACAGTATAACAATCAAATTTTTCTGCATTAACATTTATAATAGAAAACATCATTAAAATTATAATAATTAATAAATATTTACTTTTTTTCATAAAAACCTCATTGATTTAAACACATTTTTACATATTACATTATAACATAAAAAAAAACAACGGTAAAGTTGTTATTTTATAATCTTAAAGTGATTAATTACATTTCCATGGACTTAATACACAAGTTTCACAATATTTGAAACTGTCATTAGTTCCTTGTTCTACTTCATTGTAAACAGAAACAGCTCTGAAAACCCACATTACGATAGTTGGAACAAAAAATATTACAACGCCAGATATAGCTCTCCACATTAAACTTTTTACAGATTTTTTAATCTCTTCATCTTTACCAGCAGTTACTGCTTTACCAAAATCAAAGATTCCATAAATAATTACTAAAAGTGGAATTGCTATTTTAAAGATTGTTAAAATCCATCCTATCAATTGTAAAATTCCAGATGCTTCTACACAAAAACTACTAATATCAATCATCCTAATCACTCCTCACATTACTTAAATTTTATATTATTTTGAGTCTAAAGTCAATCATATTACTTATCTAACTATTTAGAATTAGATAATTTATTGAAATATTCCAAAGAATCCTCTACTAGACTTTACTTTATTAAGTCCTAGTTTAAATAGTAATTCATCTATCTCTGCATTACTGCTTAAGCGCTCATCAATATTTTTCAAATTATAAAATACCTTAATTCCCGTTTCATATTCAAAACTAGGTAAATCTTCATTATTTATCGAACTTCTATTTAGCACTACTTTTCCACTATTTATTAACTCTTTATAATTATTAGTAGTAAATAATTTACTAAGACTAATTATTCCTGGCTCTATTAGATATAATACTTCATTACATATGTCATTACCTGCAATATCATTTAAATCAACAACTATTACTTCTTTATCTCGTCTTGCTCTAATTATTTGTTTTAATTCTTCTTTAGAGGTACACTCTGTAATAGATAAATCTCTAAAATAAATATGATCTTGTTTTCGCATTTCAATGCCTTCTACATTATAAAAGTTGCTTAATCTTTTAGTAAACAAATATGTTAAAGTTGTAGATCCAGCATGGGGAGTTAAATTTTGAATTCCAATCACAAATTGTTTATTATTTTGAGCAAATGTATTATCTTCTTTTTTACTATTAATATATAAGGGTTCTGATATTTGCTCATTTAAAGGATTTTGAAATTGATTTGCTATAATATATTTTTCAACATCCTTTAAAGTATTGGGATGTTCAGTTAAATAATTAATTCCGCCTACATTCTTTGTAAAATCATAATATCCCTCTTGAACTAATTTAGAAACACATTCTTTAGAAGTATTTTCATCTAATAGTATTATAATTCTATCTTTATCAAAATAATTTAAAAAATCAAATAAAGAACTAAAATTTTCGTAGTCCTTTATTGCAGTTATATCAATTATTACTTTGCTAAAATATAAATTTGAAAGCTCATTTGCCAAATCTTCCTTAGTAAACTCACCATGTAGAGTTTTAATTACATTAGCATCTATTTTATTTAAAAGAGCACTGTTTAAGTTTTCAATTAATAAATTCATAATTCTCCTTATAATGTATCATTAGCAAAATAAACTGCCTTAGTTTCTCCTGTTACTGGGAAAACAAATAATCCACCTATTACTGGTAAATCTAAACGAAAGAACACTCTTACTTTATAATAAGTTTTCTTTAGGGTTCCTGCTCCAGATTCTCTTTTAGATACACAGTATCTATATCCTGTATTAGTATTATTTTTTTCATAACCAATTTCTCCAGGAGAGCAAGAACTATACACGAAGTAACCTACCCCAGATAAATAATTATTTATGTCACCTTGAGCTGCACTATTTAAACCCTCATTTTGTTCTATTATTGTTATAATTCGATTCTTTACTTTAAAAGCTTTAGAATAATTAACTGATATTGCTAAATAACTTGAAAACAGAACAATGAATACTACAACAATTGTAAAAATCCAAGAGCCACCTATTGCCTCTCTCATGATATATCTCCTATTTTACAGGACACATAATTGTTTCAGTAGCAGAGCAATTATCATCACTACATACAGTGCAATTTACAGTTTTAGCAGTATTTGATGATGGATTTTGACAGCTAATTGTTTGTGAACATTTTGTATTACGAGTAATATTTGCTTTAATACTTGGCCAAACCAAGGTAGTGAATACTACTCCTATCGCAGCAATAGCTACTACTGCTATTGCAGTCATACTTAATTCTCCAGACGCTTCTTTCATTTATTATTCCTCCTATCTTATGACTTAATTTTACAACATAATATATATTTTAGCAATTATTTTTTTAAATTTGTAAAACATTCTTTTTATTTTATAAGAGTACAAAAATAATACTAAACTGATTAAACTAATAATACTACCTACTTTAAAATATGGTAAATTATATTCTAACCTAATAGAATGATTACCACTGCTTATATCAAATCCTAATAAAGATTCATAATTTGCATAAGTTAATATTTCTTTATTGTCTATATAAACTTTCCAGCCCTTATCATAAGGAATACTTGTAAATATTGTATTGCTATTTTTTATGCTTATTACACCTTCAATAGTGTTTTCTTTAAAGTTAGTTAATTTAATAGTATCAATATTTAGTATTTCATATGCTTTATTTAGTTTTATTACATCTAATTTATAAGTTTTTAATAATTCTTCGTCTAGATTATCTTTTAAGTAACATACTATTAGATTATTATTTTTTATCTTTATAACAAATGGATTAAAATATGTAAATTTTAAATCATAATTTATATCATAATTAATTTTAATATCATAAATGCCATAATAATCATTATTATTAATAATAAACATAATTTTTGATGCATCAAATAACAAGTATGTATCATCAGGATATACATATTCATAAATTATAAAATAATCATCTTCATATTTTTTTTTTTTTCTTAAATACTTTATTTTAGTATATATGTTATCTATATCAGTTAAGCTTTTTATTATTTCATTTTGATTAATAAAACTATTATTTTCGAGAGACAAGTTTACTATAGGTTTATTCTTAATGCCAAACATTAATGGTAATACACTATTATTTTCTAGTAAGCTTTCATCATATAAATATTTTATATTAAATAGCATATTTATTATAGGATTATACTCACGATAATTATTAAAAGCTGAAAAATCAGTTTGATTGCCAAGATTATATAATAAATCATATAATTTAGAATAATTCATTGATGAAGAAGAACTTAGTCCATAATAATTATTAAATAATGCTAGGTTTCGATATTCACTCCTAACTTCGGTTCGATAAAATAAATCAGTATTCTTAATATTAAAATTATATAATAAATCATTTATTTTCGATACTTTTAAAAAGTCTTTATTTTGACAAAAAGATAAAGTTAGTTCTATTAAAATTACTAAAAATAATAAATATTTTCCATTATTAATTTTGCAATATATTAATATGCTAATTAACAAAAGAACTAAAAATATAATATTATAATTGACATTACTATTATCAATTTTATTAGTTTTAAATATTAATACTAAAACAATTATAATACTTATAAACAAAAATGAAACAAGTAAATTTTTTATTTTAATATCTTTAAGATTAAGTAGTTCATAAGACAAAATATTAATTAAAATAAACGAATACATAAATGAGTAACGATAAGGTAAATCAGCTGGTATGTGAAGCATATTAATTAAATAATCTAAAAAAGGAATAAAGAAAAAACTACATATAAATCCTAATAACCCTAAATAAAAGATTTTAGTTTTCTTATCAATTTTTTTATCTAAAATAAATGGTATAAATAATAATATGGAAATTAAACCTGTATAAATATTTGGACTAGTTAAATTATTTCCCAAATTAACTAATACAGTATTATTTGATAAAGCTAAATGGCTAGCTATAAAATCAATAATATTAAAATTATAATAAAACTCACCTGTAAACATATCTAATTTAGATGTCAAAGTACTAGATGCATATATTAAAGGCGCTAGCATAAAACTGCATAATAAAGCAGCTAACAAACTACTACCTAAAAATAATAAAAAATTCTTTGAAAGTTCATTTATTATATGGCTTAAACTACCCTTTTTAGCTTTATATAAATTAAAGAATAGAAAATAAATTAAAGAATATGCACATATCATATAAGCCATATAATAATTAAAAATAATAGTTAATGCTAAACTAAAAATATATAATTTACATTTATTATTAATAACCAGTTTTTCTATTCCTAATGTAACTAATGGAAGCATAATTAATGCATCTAACCACATAATATTAAAATAATAACTGCTAACCCATCCACACATAGAAAATAAAATAGCTGGAATGATTAATAATCTATTATTTGTTTCAAATTTTTTTGTTAAGTAATATAAAGTTGTAAGAGATATTGTAATTATTTTAAGAACTATAAGTAAATGCGTATTAAAAATAAGATTATTGCTTAATAAAAATATAATATTAAATGCGCTGGATAAATAATTAAAGAAATTACGATAAATTGGCATGCCAAGTCCTTCATTAAATGAGTAAATTAGATTATTACCATTTTTTATTCTAAAACTAAGTTCATTTAGCATTGGTAAATATTGGGCATATAAATCATTTTTAATTAAAGTATAATTACCATAAGGATAAATATTTTTAACAATAAATATAATATTTAAAATAATAAATACTAATAAAATTGTTTCAAAATATATTTTATTTTTTTTAAATATATCTTTTAGTTTATTCATTTATAATCAACTTCTTTTTTAAAGTATATCATTTTAAATATAATACTTCTAGATTTTTAATAAAATACAGTAAAAAAGAAAAATATTAAATAATTTTTCTTCACAATAATTTTTGTATACTTTAATTATAATAAAGGTTGCCAAAGTATGTGGGATGAATTAAAAAAAGAAATTGAAGAAGCAAATACTTCAATCTAAATTATCAAATATTTTTTTGTTTGTTTTACTCTTTTATCCTAAAAATAAATAATATTATAAACTATTTTTCACTGTCATAAAGTTTTTTATATATTTTATTTTTTTCTAATAGTTCTTTATGAGTACCATAATCAACTATTTTTCCTTTATCTAATACATAAATAGGATTACAATTTATAATAGTTGATAATCTATGAGCTACTATTACCATAGTATAATCTTTACCAACACTATCAATTGCTTTTTGTAATTCTTTTTGGGTATTATTATCTAATGCAGATGTAGCCTCATCAAATAGTATTATTTTACTATTTTTAATTAAGGCTCTTGCAATTGTAAGTCTTTGTCTTTGACCTCCAGATAAGTTTAGCCCACCCTCACCTAAAAGTGTATCATATTTTTCTGGCAAGCTTTCAATGTAATCATGAATTTGAGCTATCTTACAAGCATCTTTCATTTGCTTATCAGTTACTTTATTTCCCATTAACTTTAAATTATCTCTAATTGTAAGATTAAAAATATATGGTTTTTGTGTTATTACCGATATATTGTCTCTAATTGATTCCTCATCAAGTTCATTGATATCTATACCATCAATGAAAATTTTACCGTTAGGAACCTCGTAAGACTTGTTCATAAGGTTTAATAATGTAGTTTTACCTGAACCGCTTGCTCCAACAAATGCTATTGTATCTTTAGGATTTATTGTTAAATTAACCTTATTTAAAACATTCTTATCAGTATACTTAAAACTTAAATCTTTTATTTCAATTTTTCCATTTATATGCTTAATATGCTTTTTTCCAAATGTTTCTTTTTCAAACTTGTCATCGTCTATTATTTCAAATATTCTTTCTGATGATACTTTAAACATTACTAAATATTCTTTAATAGTTGTATAATCCATAACTAAATTAAATACATTTGTTCTATACATAAATAGTACAATTAAATTTGTAATTGAAAGTGCATTATTATTAACAAGAAAAATGCTTAGCATTATAACAATAAAAGTAAAAAATATTTGAATATATGCCACATTATTATATATACTATAATGTTTAAATTTTAAGTCATTTTCTAATTTTGTTGATTTTTCTAAACTATTACTAACCATTGGAAATACTTTTTTTGAAATATTTAAAACTTTTACATCTCTTATTCCTCTAATTAATTCATTTAATACTGAGCTACTTTTATCTAATGTCATTTTTTGTTCATTTGCTATTTCTTCATATTTTTTAAAAGCATATTTTTCATATATAAAAACTGCAAATACACATATTGAATAAATAACACCAATTATAATATTTATAAAATATATATAAACTAAAATAAAGAAATCTCCTATTATAGAGATACTACTATACTCTACTACACCAAGTATGCCTGCAATTTCTTCTGGATCATTTCTTAATCGTTCTGAAAACTCTCCTGAAGAATGTTTATCAAAATTTGAAACTTTCATTTTAAAAATGCTTTTTATCATATCTTTTCTTATGTTTAGCATAAGATTAGCTTTTATTTTTTTAAGAAATATACTATCGTGTAACACAGTTATTGCAGTTTTTCCAAAAGTTAGTAAACAAAAAAATATTGCATATTTTATTATATTATGAGGATTAAATTCGGTTAAACTAGCTAGCAGTTTTGCACTTATAATAGGATTTATAATTCCTATTAATACAATTATAATTAATAATATTGTTAAAATAATTATATAATTTTTAATATTTTTAAAATACTTTAACATTTTTACAGATGTGCTATTTTTTTTCATAAAAATCATTACTCCTATTTTATTGTATTAAATCTAACATTTTATATAGTTCAATTGCTTTTAAAGCAATCGTAACATCTATTTCTTCTTTAGCTTTATTAGCATATTCTTCTATGTCAGTTAAAGTATGTTCCGTAATTCCCATTTTATGTAATGTTTCTATTAGTTCAGATTCTAGTATTAATCCTTTTAATACTAATCTCATTGAATCTATATTTTCTTCTACTCTAAATTTACCATTTGTAAGAACTACTAATTCAGTTCCTTTTTGATTAAAATATTTATTCTTTTCTTCATTTTCAAATACTTTTATATTCATAATCTACCTCGTAATTAAATAAAATGTTATTAATGCAACAGCACTAATTCCAGAAATTATTAATGAAACAACTATTCCAATTGTAATAAAGCCATTATTACGTTTGTGTTGTATTTGTTCCATTTTTAATGCTCTGGATTTATTATTTAATTCTAGATTATTCAAACCAGTTTTATTTGATTGTTCTAAAGGATGCTCTAATAAATATCCTTGATTTTCTATAGTTTTAATTACATATGCTTGTTTTTCTTTTTGGCTTTCCCATTTAAATTCTTTTTTTGATTTATTTTTTAATTCAACAAGTAATGAAAGATTGGATTGATTAATTCCATCAACATCTATATTTAAATAATTAGCATTTTGATTACTATGCTTATTTGTAATACTATTTTCTTTAAAATAAAATCCTTTAGGCAAGGTTAGACTACCTATTGGCACTGATGAAAAAATTTTAGAATCATAATCAGAAACTAAAACAGGATTTCCTAACATAACTTTAGCATTAGGGTTTAATCTTTGAATTTCAATAGCTAAATCCTCTAAATTAGTTATTTCAACTTCTTCAGCAATTACTTGATTTTGAATAGTAAAATTTGTAATGTCTTCAATTTGTTTTTTTATATCTTTATTAAAACAAATATTGTTTAAATCAATATTCATAGCTTGCAATTTTTGACCATAATTATTAAATAGAATTTTTTTAAAATTCGGTTCATTATTTAATAGTATATCAAAAAATATTCTATTTCTAACATCTGGTCTTGATAAGTTTTTCCCATTTTTAGTTAAATGAGCAATTTTTTGCTTATATTGACTAATTAGATTTTGATTAGGATTATTCTGTAAATACATAATTAAACTATCGTTTACAGCATCTATAAATAAACTACACATTATGCTTGTATAAGAATCACTTGCCTGTGGATTTTCGGATGCATATCCAATTTTATCAGTTAATTTTCCTGTTAAAATTGATGTTGGAGAACATTTTGCCATTAAGTCTGGTCTAGAATTCGAAATATAATCTAATACGTTTAAAGTTTGCTCTAAGTATTTAGTAGAAGTATAAATAACAATATTATCAGTTCTTTGGATTTCTTTGCTTATTTCAGTTTTAAAATAAAAAGGAATATTTGCTGTTTTAAATTCTTTATATAATAAATGAGCTAGTTCATACATTTTATCATTGCTAATTCCAATATAAAATCTGTGTGCCATATCTTTACTACTTATTTTTTCTGTACCAATTAAATCCCATGATTTAAAAGTATTCCATCCTGTCATTACTCCTAGTGGATTAGTAATTCCATTATGAAGACTTGGATCAAAAGGCTTTCCCGCATTAGTAAAATCATAGTTAATCTCTCTTAATAGACTATTTAAATCCTCTTTATTAAAATTAAAATTCTTATCTTTAGCATAATAATTAATTTGATTATACAATAAATTACTAACTTTTCTTAACTCGTTAGACATATCACTATAACTAATAGACATATATTTATTAATCATTTCATTTAAGAAATTATAATTATATTCTATTTTAACTTTGTCGTATAATTCAGTTAACTTAATCACATAATCACATCCTAAATCCTTATTTATAATTCTATAGATTAACCTTATTATCTTGCATAAACTTAATTTTAATAAACCAAATTTGCTCGTTATAATAACAACTTTTGCCTTTTAAAAAATATTCATTTACTTTTGTAAAAGCTTTTTATTCATAATCATAATCTTTATCTTTTCTTCCAGGTAATACCTTTTTGCCAATATTTATAACAAAAATTATAATAATAGCAGCAAGTAATATAATAAGTAATTGTAATAAAGTATTAGACTTTTCTTTTACTAAAATCGTATAAACATTTTCATTGCCATCTTCAGATGTAACAATAATATTTATTTTAGACTTATTGCTTATTTTATCATTACCTATAATTTGAATTTTAGCTTTTTCATCTTCTGCAATAGCATTAATTTTTAAAGTAGTTGTTCCTTTATCAACCTTTAAAGTATAATGATTAACTTTAGAACTAAACTTTAATTTATAATTTTCTACCTCAAGTGATTTAAGTAAATTGTTTGAAGATGCTTTTGGTTCTTCTTTTTTATATTTAACATATACTTTATATATTCTTGTTTGATTATTTTCTGAGGTTACTATTATTTCAATTGGAGTATCTTCTTTAATATTAGTATTATTTTTTATTTCTACTTTGGATAAATTTGATTCTGGCGTAGCAGTTACTTCAATATTTTTAATATTTTCATCTATTTCAACATTATATATTAAAGTTTCTTTATTAAAATTAATATTTCCAGTTGATAGTTTTAAACTACTTAAATAATTATTGTTATTTGCTGATTTAGTTGTCGTAGTTGTTATGGTAGTAGTCGTAGTTGTAGTAGTTCTTGTTGTTGTAGTTCTAGTGGTAGTTCTCTTAGTAGTTCTTTTACTTGTGGTAGTTGTTGTTGTCGTTGTAGTAGGCTTAGTAGTAGTTGTCGTAGTTGTTGTTGGTTTAACATATACCTCTCCACTACTTGTTTTAGTACAATCATAATACATTATAACTGAACAATATTTATAATTTGATGTTTTAGTACATGCTCCCACATCACAACCATTTTTAAAAACTTCTGTATAATAATTTTTATTTCCATTTGTACATCTTACTAAATCAACTGATGAGCCAGATAAGTATTCATCACTTATATCATAAGATTTCCACTGACCAGTATAACAATAATTTTTTTTACAAAAACCTAAATAGCCACTTCCTGATGATGTTACACTATTATCTTGAAAATTTAAACACGCATTATAACCAATATCATTACCTACTGGAGTGTTATAACTAGTTGCATTTACTAGCAAAGGAAATAATACTAATAAACTTATTAATAAACTTATTCTTTTCATAAATAATACCTATAACTTAGCAAATACTTTTTGCTTATTTAAAATATAAAGTGATCCTATTAAAGTAACAGATATAACTCCTAAAGTTATAAAATAATCTTCAACTCCTGTATCTGGCACCTTAACCACACTTTCAGTAGTTACAACACTCTCAGTAGTAGTTGTATTTTCATTAGAATTTATTACATCATTTATATCTGCTAAAACTATACTTGGAAACATTAATAAAACAATTAGTCCAAATATTACTTTTTTCATATTGACCTCCCTATATTTTCTAAAATAATTATAAGCAATTATACTTTTAAAATCAAGACCAACCATTTTGCTAAAATTTAAAAATAATTTAGAATTAACAATAGTTAGTTATCTAAATTATTTTTTTCATCTAATTCTAAATTAACATTACTTATTGAAGCAAATCTTTTAGTTATTTTATCAGTTGTAGTATGAATTTCTTCTACATCTTTAGAAACTGTATTAATGCTTCTAGATAGTTTATCCCATCTTTCTTTATAACGATTAAATTCAATTCCTAATTTATTTAATTCATCATGGATAACTTTAGCATATTTATCTCTTTCCATATTCTTTAAAATCATACTAATAACTGTTAATGTACTCATTAAAGTAGTAGGACTTGCTATCCATACTTTAGATTTATAAGAATATTCTATTAAGTCAGGGTGATAGGCATTAATTTCGGCAAATATAGCCTCAGCTGGTAAGAACATAATTGCCTCACTAGCTGTTTCACCTGGTAAAATGTATTTATTTTTTATAGCATCAATATGTCTTTTAACATCAGCTTTAAATGCCTTACTAGCAAGTTCTCTTTCTGTTTTATCTTTCTTTATATCAGTCATAATTTGATAATGTTCTAGTGGGAATTTAGAGTCTATTGCAATAGTTCCAAGAGGTTCGGGAGCAAAAAGAATTGCATCGGCAATAGTACTATTACTTAAAGTATATTGTAAACGATAAATTCTATCATTATTTCCAAATACACTATTTAAAATAAATTGTAAGTTAGTTTCTCCAAATATACCTCTAGTTTTTTTATCTGTTAAAACAGATTGAAGTGAAATAATATCATTAGACAAGCCATCTATTTTCTTTTGGGCTTCATCTATTTTACTAATTCGCTCTAAAATTGATGTAAATGTTTTATTGGTTTTTTCAAAATTACTATCTAATCTTTCATTTACTTTATTATTTAATTCTCCTATTTTTCTTTCAATTACCTCATTAGCACTTTTAAAATCTTTTTCGATGTCTTTACTAAAATCATATTTAAAATCTCCTAAAGCTTTAGTAATATCAGTTTCAAATTTTCCTAATCTTAAAGTAATTTCTTCATTATTACTTTTTTTTACTAATAAAATAATTAATAACACTATTACAACTACTAATAAACCTATAATAATATACTCTAACATAACTACTCCAATCTAAATTTCTTATTAACTATTTTGCTTATGATATATGCTACTAATAAAGCTATAAAAATTTTAATAAGAATCCAAGGATTTTTTAAACTTTCAATTAAATTAGTTCCTACAAATCCCCAAAAATAAACCATAAAGAATTTACCAATAATTAATGAAATTATAAACTTTCTTTTATTCATATTTGATAGTCCTGCGGCAATATTTACTAAAGATGCTGGGGTAAAAGGAATAGCAATAACTAAAGCTAATTGTTCAATTTTCAAATCATCAAATATTTTCATCATTCTTTTAATTTTTTTATGTTCTTTTTTATCCATCATTCTATCAAAATGCTTTTTTAATTTAGTGCGGCAGAGTTTAAAAGATAAATAACATCCAATACAAGTTACTATCCAGCTTATAAAAAATCCAGGAATAGTCCCAATATAATAAAAATTAATAGTAATAAATACTGCAAGTGGTAAAACTGGAAGCATTGATTCAACTAAGATTAAAATGCATGCGAAAAGAGGCGCAAAAGCACCTAAACTATTTAATATATTAGTAATAATTGTATCTAAATCTTTTAATAATTCCATAACATCATTATATAAGAAAAAGAACTTTTTTTAAAGCCCTTACTCATCTATTTAACATTAATCTAACACTAATGTTGTATCATATCCGTATGCTTCTAATATTGAAGCAACTTTTTTAGCTTTAACTCCACTACGACAATAAAAATAATATTTCTTTTTCTTATCTAAATATCTATAATGATTATTGAGTAAATTTTGATATGGTACAAAGGAGGTTTCTAAATTTATAAATACTCCATCATTTTGATATTCATTTCTTTTTATTGTTTTCATACTATATTATATTTAAATAACAAAAAAGTGACTAATACATTTATCACTATGCTTCGTCACTTCTTACAATTATTTCACCATCAAAATTATTTTTATTAGTTCCATTTTTATAATATACATTTAATTCATATTCATGAATAGTTTCACTTTTTCCATTAAAGTAAGCGCTTCCTATATTTAACTCTCCACTTTTAGGAATAATCATATTATTTGCATTTATCATATTTTGATTTTTAGTTAAACTTCTACCAATTATTGAACAAGTTAAACTATTATCATTAAATGTATTTTTATTTACTTTTAAATAAACCATATAATTCATATTAGAATCACTATTATTATGTCCACTTATAGCAAATTTCTTACTAATTACGGCTTCATTACTTGCTTTTACATTATTAAGGGTAAGGGATTTATCATTATTAGCATAAGTTATAATCATTTTTCCATTAGTCAGAACTATTGTTGAAGCTACCTCTTCTCCTGCTAAATTAGATGTAAAATAAGAATAAGATACCCCCATAATAGAACTTACTAAAAAAGCTACTACAATAATACTTAGAACACTTTTATATGCATTTGACATATTTATCACTCTCCACTATTATTTTACTAAATTTTCATTCAATATTCAATAGGGGGTATTGGATGTAATTTTAAAGATTTAACTTTTGTTTTTTCGCTTTTGCTAACTACTATTAAAGAATTCAATCTTTGTTTTTCCATATAATAAGCATTTAATAAATCATATATGTTAGTTTTAAAAGTTACAGCTATTCCATTATGTAAATGGCTGATACTACCTATATTATAATCTTGCATAAAATCATTAATAATAGGAAAAATAGTCTTTAACTCATCAGTAGAAATATTTTCTCTATTAAAATTAGGACCTATTGATATTTCTTTATTAATTTCTAATTTTTGACTTAATTTATCTAAATAATTTTGCTCATTTAAATCAGCAATATTTCTTTTTATTAGATTAAATACCAAATCATCTAAGAATACTTTTTCAAATATTTCATAGCATACTTTATCAGCATATTGAGTATTTAAAAGTGATAAAGTATTTTCTTTTAATTCATAAATTTTTCTTAAAGTTGGAAATAAATTTTGAATTTGTCCTTTTTCAAATACCTCGCTTGAATAAGCACTAGCAAACATTTCAAGGTTAGAGTTTATTACAACTCCTTTATTTTTATTTAAAGCCTTATTAATAGTTATCTCGGTTGATAATTCATATTTATTAAAAAAGTCAATTATTCTATTTTTTAAATCTTCATAAATGTTTTCTGGAATATAGATTAATACATCACTACCAACTATATTCATAGTAAGTTTATTTATATTATTTTCAAAAAAATGAATATGTAAATCTATTTTAATATCTCTACTACTATTAATATCTTTAATATCCTGTAATTTAAGATTATTTATGGCATTTTCCATAAGATTAGGGATATAATCATAAATAAAATATATATAGTAATATGTATCTAATAAATTATCTTTAAAACTTTGTAGTAAGTCTATTTTATCATTTAACTTTTTATATAAATTTTCCATTTAAACTCCCATACTCTAAAATTTTTAAATTAAAATTTTATTTTTTCTTTAATAAATTCTTCAAGTTTTTCTACAGGTATGGTAATTTGCTGCATAGTATCTCTATCACGAACAGTGACTGTATTATTATTTATTGTTTCATCATCTACAGTAATTGCAAATGGAGTTCCTATGGCATCTGATCTTCTATATCTTTTACCTATCGTACCACTTTCATCATAACTTGTCATAAAGCATTTAGATAATTTATTATATATTTCTAAAGCTTTTTCACTATGATTTTTCTTAATTAATGGTAAAACTGCTACTTTATATGGGGCTAAATATGGTGATAATTTTAATACTTCTCTTGTTTCACCATTTGATAGTTCTTCTTCTTTATAATTTTCAAAAAGAATAGCTAGAACAGTTCGATCTAATCCATAAGTAGATTCAATAATATAAGGTATATATTTTTCATTAGTTACAGGATCTAAATATGCCTGCGATACTCCACTATATTTTTCATGTCTTGTCAAATCAAAATTAGTACGATTATGAGTACCATTAATCTCTCCCCAACCAAAAGGAAATAAGTATTCAATATCACAAGCAGCTTTAGCATAATGAGCAAGCTTCTCATGGTCATGGAATCTTAACTTATCTTCAGGTAGACCTAAATCCATATAGAAATTTCTACCATATTCTTTAAAATACTCATATAATTCCATATCAGATCCTTCTTTACAGAAAGTTTGATATTCCATTTGTTCAAATTCAATTGTTCTAAAAGTAAAATTTCCTGGTGTTATTTCATTTCTAAATGCTTTACCAATTTGGCCAATACTAAATGGCAATTTAGCTCGCATACTTCTTTGAACATTTAAAAAATTTACATATTCCCCTTGAGCATTTTCAGGGCGAAGATAAACAATACTTTT
>CAJOQL010000040.1 GCA_905236935.1 uncultured Bacilli bacterium | reverse complement strand
ATCTTGCATATCTCTATAATGCTCTTCTAATATTTTACAAACTTCTTGAAATTGCTTAAATGCATCTGGAAATTTTTCTTCCATTTCCGCAATCTTCATTGGAGTTCTAACACCAGCCACAACATCTTCACCTTGAGCATTAGTTAAGAACTCACCAAATAATCCCTTTTCTCCAGTAGCAGGATCTCTTGTAAAGGCAACACCAGTTCCACAATCATCTCCCATGTTACCAAATGCCATTGATTGTACATTTACAGCAGTTCCCCATGAATATGGAATATCATTATCTCTTCTATATACATTAGCTCTAGGATTATCCCAAGATCTAAATACTGCTTTAATAGCGCCCATTAATTGTTCTTTTGGATCATTAGGAAAATCTGTACCAATTTTTTCTTTATATTCATTTTTAAACTCATTTGCTAGTTCTTTTAAATCTTCTGCAGTTAATTCTACATCTAATTTAACACCTTTAGCTTCTTTCATTTTATCAATTAATTCTTCAAAGTATTTTTTTCCTACTTCCATTACAACATCAGAATACATTTGAATAAATCTTCGATAGCAATCCCATGCCCATCTTGGATTATTACTTTTTTCCGCTAATACTAGAACTACATCTTCATTTAATCCAAGATTAAGAATAGTATCCATCATACCAGGCATTGAAGCTCTAGCACCAGATCTTACTGAAACTAAAAGTGGATTTTCTCTGTCTCCAAACTTTTTACCAGTAATTTCCTCCAATTTTAAAATATACTCATCAATTTGCCCTTTTATTTCTTCATTAATTTCTCTTCCGTCTTCATAATACTTAGTGCAAGCTTCTGTTGTAATAGTAAAACCTTGAGGTACTGGTAAACCTATATTAGTCATTTCTGCTAAATTAGCACCCTTACCACCAAGAAGTTCTCTCATATCAGCATTACCTTCACTAAATAAATAAACATACTTCATTCTCATCATCCTTCCTTCCTCATAATTTTAAATGAATCAATATAATACTTCCCATTTAAAACATTATAAGTTAAAATTCCTTCCTTATTATTAGTATTATAATTAAATGTATTTGTATTACATAATTCATCATCGTAGTCTAATAAATCGAATTTCAAATATAAATAACCATTTTCTTCCTTTTTCGCAAATGCCTTTAAACAGAATGTATAGTCTTTATCATAATTATATAAATATTCTTTTCCATTAAAGTAATTTTTTATATAATTATCAGAAATTTCATGATTAAAAGTATCACTAATAACCTTATTTAACATTTCTAAATTAATATTCTCTTTACTTTCTAATTTTAACTTAGTATAAGCATATATAAATTTGCTTTCCTCACTTTGAATTAAATTTATATTGTAATAATTTAAATTTTTGATAGCATTATTAATAGCAAGCAAATCTTTATTTAATAATTCATTATAATATACTTTTTCATTTTCATCTAAATCTTTATAACTTCTATCAACTGTTTTATTTACTGCTTTAGTAGTAACATTATTTGGCAAATCATAATCATAAGTATCTATTTTAAAAAAGCTTTTATTAAAAGATGCTATTACAATAAATAAAACTACTAAAAACAAAAGAAAGAATATTATAGCTATTTTCTTCTCATTTACCTCATTCATCATACCACTTCCCTATTATAACAAACGAAAAAATATAAATCTACTCTTTTCCATGCGGATGTGAATTTAAATATACCCTTCTAACTTCTTCATTAGTTAAATGGGTATAAATGCCAGTAGTGCTTAAAGAAGCATGTCCTAAAAGTTCCTGAACACTTTTAATATCACAACCTTCATTTAACATTAAACTTGCAAAAGTATGCCTAAATGTATGAGGTGATACCTTTGATTTAATGCATGCTTTTTTTACTATATTTTGAATTATTAAACGAATTCCACGATCAGTTAAATTTCCCCCATTATTATTTAATAGTAAGTAGTCAGAATTTTTTCCATTTAGTAAAATAGAGCGACTATTATTTAAATAATCATTTAATGCATTTAAAGAATAGTTTCCAAAATAAACAATTCTTTCTTTTTTTCCTTTACCAAAAACTCTTATTTCTCTAGCATTTATATCTATATCATTTATTTTTAAATTAGCTAGTTCACTTACTCTCATACCAGTAGCAAGTAATAATTCTAAAATAAGCCTATTTCTAATTCCTAATGGACTATTTTCTATCACTTCTAACATGGTCTTAAATTCTTCATATTTAAAGTAATTTGGAAGTCTTTTTTCCGTTTTAACACTTTTAACTAAAGAAAAAGGGTTGTTTTTAATATAATGATTTTTTTCTAAAAATGCATAAAAACTTTTTAAAGAACTAATAATTCTATTAATACTAGTGCTTTTATACTTAGCTTCTTTTAAGCTAATAATAAAATTACTTATATCCTTATATTTAACAGATTTATAATTTAAATTATGTTTTTTTAAATACTCTTCATATTTAAATAAATCTATCTCATAATTTGTTTCTGTATAATCAGAATAATTCTTTTCTATAGTTATATAATCTAAAAATTCATATATAATATCTTTCATATACATCACATATTTATTATATAATAAAAAAATCACAAAAAGTCTAGTTTTTTCTAGACTTTACATTATAAATCTAAAGTTTCAATTGATTCTTCAACCTTTTTTGAATTTTCATTTTCTTTCTTTTCTTCTTTAGCTTTAGTTTCTATTTCTTTCTGTTTTTCTTTTTTTGCTTCAAGCTTTTTTTCATCATTTTCAACTTCTTCAGACTTAATTTTTAATTTTTTCTTTTTTTGAGGTTTTGCTTCTTTACTTTGCTTTATTTTTAACTTTAGTTTATTTTTGAATTTTCCTAATACATCTGGAAGTTCTCCGTTTTTAACTTTGTAATGACGTACAATAAAATATACTATAAACATAAAAATTCCAAAACCGCCACCTAAATAATAATAAAGCGTCATATCAACTTTTTCTTTAATTATATTTATTGTATATGTTTGATTTGTACCATTGTATGATGCTATAAGCATTATAACACTACCATTTTGCAAATTATCATTCCCTAATATTTGGATATTAGCACCATCTATATGACTAGTTTGAATTTTTAATTCACTATCGTTATTATTTATCTTTAAATCATAATTAAATATTGTCTTATCAAAAATAAATTCATATCCATCAATAGTTATATTATTAATTAAATCTCTATTACCTTTAAAAACATTAATAGTATAAGTAGCAGTAATATCAGCCTCAGTTAAAGTTATTGTAACAACATTTTCTTTATTAACAAGTTCAGTGCTGCTAACACTTACAATTGCATTATTACTATAAGCATCAGCCTTAATATTAACACGTTTCTCATCCTCACTAACATACAAATCATAACTATAAATATTAGGGTCAAAATTTATTGTATAATTCTCAACAGTAATATTTTTTAAATGACCTTCCATATTTGATACAAAGCAAGCATAAAGTATAGTATTACCAGTAAGTTCAATATTATCTGTTACTCCACTTTGGCAATGATAATCACTTCCCCAACCCTTAAATACGTATCCTTCTTTAGTTGGAACATTAGCATTAAGTAAACTAATTTCACATTTACCACTTGCAGGAGTACATGATAAAGTTTGCATATCACGCGTTCCATTATTAGAATCTAAAGTCAAAATATAATTACTATTTCTTATATCAGTAGTAGTTCCATTAAACGTTAATCCTTCAATAATATTAGTAGTTACTGTATATTCAATATCATCTTCCATATATTTATATTTTACATTTTTAAGTTCTATAGAAATATCCTTATTAGATGTATTTGGTGCAGTAACTTCAAAAGTAGATAATATTCTATCAATATTACCAGTTGCAATATAAGACAAATTATTACTAATACTTAAAGATTTAAAATTCTTTCCAGCTTTTTCACCTTTTAAAATAAAACCATTTGGCAAAGATAGTTCCATATTTATCTCACTACAATAAGAAGGACTATATATAGTACAGGTAAATGTTTGATTAGGGTTTACTATTGAAGGACAGCTTAATCGAACACCATAAGCCAAAGTAGTAAGAGGAATAAAAGAAAATAACAAAAATAATAAATATTTAATGTATTTCATAAACTGCCTTCCTATTCTATTAATTATTTTAACACAAAGATAAAATAAAATGCAACGTGAATTAGCAAAAAACTCTTGCCAAATAAAAAAGAAAATGATAATATATTTATGCAAGCAAGAAAAATGGCGATGTAGCTCAGTTGGCTAGAGCATCCGGTTCATACCCGGCAGGTCGTGTGTTCGAATCACACCGTCGCTACCATT
>CAJOQL010000039.1 GCA_905236935.1 uncultured Bacilli bacterium | reverse complement strand
ATTCAAAGTCTTTTGAGACTTGGGCAAAAAGCACTATGGGGCTTTTTTTAATTACTGTTGTTCAATTTGTTTCTCTAGGTTTACTAATAAATATGTTTGGTTCATCTATTAAGGATAATGGAACATTAACTGGTATCTTCCTAATAATTGGAGCTTTATTGTTTATCATTTCTACTCCTACCATTGTTAGTAGTTTGCTCGGTCAACAATCAGGAATGATGACAGCTTTTGGTGATATTCAATCACTTATGGCTCTTGGGCAAGGAGTAACTGCTGGAATTAGTGTTGCTAAAGCAGGAGTTATGGGAGCATTATCAGGAGGTGCAAGAGTTGCTCAATGGACAGCAAATAAAGGAGGAAATATTACATCAAATATGTTTAAGCATAGCAATTTATCAAATGAACAAAGAGGTATGATTATGGATAATCTAAATAAACAAAATTATCGTAAAGCATTTGATCTAGCTAGACCAAATGCTAATAGTAATTCTACTAATATTATAAATACTTTTAGTAAAAACAATCCGATTAATAGTATTAATCCATTGCGGAATAGATATTTTAGTAATACAGGGTTAGATGCTAGAAGTAAAATCGAAAGGAAATAAGTTATGTATTTAATTCCAAAAAACATTAAAGTAAAAAAAGAAATATTTAAAGGTTTTGGCATTATTGAATTATTGGCTATAGCGATTAGTTTAGGAATTGGTTATTTATTAACACTATTAGTTAATAACTATAAACTAAAAATTATCTTATTTTCAATATTACCACTAACTACTTTTCTTCTACTAATTCCATTACCAAATGGAATTACTGTATTAAAAATTTTAATTAAATTTATAAAGTATAAAGCCAGTCAACAAATTTATAAATTAAAAAGTTGATTGGCTTTTTAGGAGGGATGACTTATAAAAAAAGATAAAATAATTAACTTTAATAAATTTAAACTAAATATAGCAGTTTATAGTTATGCGAATAATAATCGTATAGCTATTTTTTTAAATAATAGTGTCTATAAAGAACCATTTTCTTGTTTAACTATTAATTTAGATAATGATATTAATTATGATGAAGGATTTATTAATGCTGATTTGCAAAATGTGTATCCTGAACTAATTACTACCCTTAAAGACATAGGAATAATTAAAAAATCTTATGGATTCGTAAAACACAATTATGGTAAGTATGAATATGTAAAATTTGATTTAGAAAAATTAAAAGAATATGACATCTACAATTTCAGTCAAATAGATGCCTTTTTACCTAAAGAAAAAATAAATTTATAGGAGGATTTAAAATAGCAAATTGGACTTTAAATAAAATTACCTGCAAAAAAACTATTGCAGATAAAATATTAACTAAAAATGAGGATGGATATATTTTCGATTTTAATACTTTAATTCCAATGCCTAAAGAATTAGAACTAACTGCTGGATCAATAGAAAGAGATGCTGTTGCAAGTTATTATCTTTCACTAGATAATCAAAATAGAATTAATTTAAAAAAGAAATTAGAAAAGAAAAAAGTTTCTTTCTATGATAATTATTGGGAAATGTATAAAAATTCTATTAATTTTTTTAGAAAAAATCCTGATAAATTAGAGATAAATGAAAACAATTTTAATATTAATAAAGATGCTATATTAAATAAATATAAAAGTTTATCTGATCTTGGAAAACAATATGTTGATAATATTATTAATTATGGTTTTTCACAATGGTATGATTGGAGTTGTGAAATTTGGGGAACAAAGTGGAATGTTTATAATGAAGTTAATGTTGTAGATTATCCTGAAAAAAATGAGTGCGAAATAATCTTTTATACAGCTTGGTCTGTTCCTTATGGTATTGTTAATGAATATAGCAAACTATGCTCAGATGATGAATTTCATTGGGAATATGAAGATGAAGATTATGATGGTTATCATATTTTATCAAAAAAAGACGGAAAAATTATTTCTGAAATTATAGACGGGAAGCACTTTTCTAATGAAGATATATCGATTTAAAAATATAGGAGGAATAAAAATAAAGAGAAAAAAACTTAAATTTGATAACGAACAATTTTTAATAAGTGTCTATTCTTATAGTAATGGGCGATTAAGGTTAAAAATTGAAAATAACAAAGAAAGTCATGATATTTCAATGGATTTAAAAGATACTATTTTAGATAATAGTAGTATTTTAATTGATCCTGTTGTATTGCAAAATGGTCTTATTAATTATTTAAAAAAAGCAAGAATTATTAAAGAAATGACTAGTTCAATTAATTATGGTTATACAGTTATTCCTATTGCAAAATTAAATATGCAAATATTAAGGAAATACGATTCTTATGGAGTAACAAAATACTATGAAAGATTGGAGGAATTAAAATAGAGAAAGGTATTCTATTTATAAGGTGAATTTATGTTTAATTTTAAAAATAAAAACAAAAATGTTAGTGATTACATTCCTTTTTCAAATGTCTGGAATAATTATATATATTTAGATAATGGAAATATAGTTGCTAGCATTAAAATTAGTTCTATCAATTTATTTTTAATGTTTGATGATGAGCAAAGTGTAAAAGTAAGTGAATTGAAGAAAGTTTTAAATGGTATTGACTACCCTATCAAAATATTTAGTATTGATAAACCTATTATTTTAGACAAAAATTTGACTATTTTAGACAATAAAATTAAAAACGAGTCTAATAAAAATAAAGTTAAATTGTTAGAAGAAGATTTTAATTTTATTAACCATATAAACAATAAAAAGCAAGTTGTCAATCGTGAATTTTATCTTTTTATTGAGGAAATAAGTGATAATGAAAAAATATTAAAACAAAGAGTAAATGATTTAATTCAAGAACTTAGTGCAATTGGATTATCTACTAATCAAGTCTTAAGTGAAGAATTAAGAGAGCTACTTTATATTATTTTAAATCCTGTTAATTCGCTTGAAGTTTTTAAAACTAGTGCTAATGCTATTAACTCATCGTTTAAAGATAAAATTGCTCCAAGTGGCTTTAAAATCAATGAAAAAGATATAGTTTTAGGTGATGCTTATGTTAGTGTTCTTACTTTAAGATTATATCCATCTATTGTTAATGTAGGATGGCTTGGAGAAGTAGCTAATGTAAATCATACAAGAATGACAATTACTATGAGTCCTATGGATAGCATTGAAATTAGTAATACAATTAAAAAAAGTATTTCAGAGGTAAAATCCAAACTAATAAATATCAGTGATTATAATGATCAAATATTACTTAATAATCAATTAGATGACTATGCTGAATTAGTCAATAGAATTGATCGTGAGCATGAAAGATTTTCACTTTTAACAGTTAATTTCCTATGCTATGGTGAAACAAAGGATGATTTAGATAAAACAAAAAAAGAATTAAAAAATACATTAAGTGCCTATGGTATGAACGCTAGTGATTTAATGTTCGATCAAGAACGAAGTTTTAAAATGTGTTTGCCAACAATGTACCGAGAACTAGAAAAAGATTTTGGTTTACCAATTCCAATGTTGACTATATCGGCATCCTTTCCTTTTATCTATCAAACATTACAGGATGAAGATGATGCATTAATGATTGGTACTGATTCATTAGGTGGCTTATTATTTTTTGACTTATGGAAGAGAACTAATAAAAGAAATAATTCTAATGCAGTTATTATAGGCAAAAGTGGTTCTGGTAAGTCTACTTTTATAAAAAAATTAATTCGTGGTAATTGGGCAAGAGGTTCTAAAGTAATTGTCATAGACCCAGAGCGAGAATATAAAGATTTATGTGATAATGTTGGTGGTACTTGGATTGATTGTGGTAGTGGAACTGCAGGAATTATTAATCCACTTGAAGCCTTAAAAGGAACTGATGATGAAGAAGATAATAAATCTACTAATAATGATTTGTCTAGGCATTTTCAAACTTTTAGAACTTTTATAAAATATTATTTACAAGATTTAAATGCTTATGAACTAACTAAAATAGAAGAAATATTAATTGAAGTTTATGAGGATTTTGCCATTAATTTTAATACCAATTTATCTTTATTAAAAAGCGTAGATTATCCTACAATGGAAGATCTTTATAAAAAAACTGTACTAAAACTTAATGAAGCTAAAGCTAATCATGAATCAGCAAATAATATTAATTCATTAGAAAAAATTAGTTCTTTATTAAAAAGAGCAACTATTGGTGCTGATGCTAAACTATTTAACGGGCATTCAACAATTGATATTAATGGTAAATCTGATTTTATTGTTTTAGATATTCATAGTTTAGTCGATTCAGATGAAACTATATTAAAAACTCAATTTTTTAATATCTTATCTTGGTGTTGGAATGAAATAAGTCGCAATCGTGATGAACAAATTATTCTTGTTTGTGATGAGGCTCATTTACTAATTGATCCTAATAATAAAGATGGAATTGAATTTTTAAAAAGAGCTTCTAAAAGGATTCGCAAATACAATGGTAGTTTATGGATTATAAGTCAAAATTTAATTGACTTTACTTCAAATGAAGTTCAAAGACAAGGACAAGTTATTATTGATAATAGTGCTTATATAATGTTAATGGCTCAAGGACAAAAGGAAATTGAAGCGGTACAAAAAATGATGAACTTAAGTGATTTTGAAGTTCATTTTTTAACTACTGCATCTAAAGGTCAAGGTTTATTTGTCATATCTCAAGATACTAGATTGCCTGTTCAAATACATTTAAGAGAAGAAGAACAAAAGTTATTTGGTAGTGCCGGTGGTAGATAGTGAGTAATTATTTTAAGATAGTAAAATTTATTCCTATTCTACTACCCTTTACCCTTTTATTTTTTACTTTAT
>CAJOQL010000038.1 GCA_905236935.1 uncultured Bacilli bacterium | reverse complement strand
TGGTTATGATTATGAAGCTTGGCATTATAGATATTTAGGAGTAGATTTAGCAACTAAAGTTTATAATGAAGGTATTACTTTTGATGAGTATTATGAATTTTATTTAAATAATTAATTGGACTTTTTAGTCCTTTTTTAAATAAAAACTCTATCTTTACGATAGAATTTTAACAAGCAGTTTCTTCATCACACATGTTAGTTAGTTTTAGTGAATTAATAACTTCTTTTAAATCGTCTTCAAATTTTTTAGAATTACTTGAAACTAATTTAATAGGCTTTCCTTTAACAATAGATAATATGGTTGGTGCTTCTATTCTCTTACCTGCATCTAAATTTTTGCCTTTATCATTTTTAACATAATAAGTATCTAAAAAGTTATCTAATATTTCTAATAATTGGTAATATCCATTAGTTCCAATTTTAATAGTTTCTAATTCAGTACCATTATATATTACTTCATTACGAATTTTTTCTAAATTTACATAATACACTTTATTTATGCTTTTATTTTTTAGACTAGTTATAATTGTTGGTAAAAGATTTTTTACTTCATTATTTTTAGGATAACCGAAATATACTAAAAATGTTTCTTTTTGATTTATTAATTCTACTATATCACTGGCACTTTTATAGATAAAAGGATTATCTTCACTTATTTCAAGGTAGTTATACTCTTCTTTAAATTTCTTACCATCACTTTCTTTTTCTTTAACTGTTAAAAATAAATATGCTAATATACCAATAAGAAAACAAATTATTAATGAACAAATTATTATGATATACTTTCTTTTCATCAAAACACCTCTTGTAATAATAATACTATCTTTTATTGGACTTTACAAAGATATTTTGGTATTTATTTATTTTTATAAAAAAATAGTTTATACTATCTTTTAGAAAGTAAGTGATAATATGGCTTTAATATTTATTATATCTGGTAAGGCTAAAGCTGGAAAAGATACTACTGCAAATTATATTAAGATGTATGCCAATAGTAAAAATTTTAAAACAATTAATTTGCAATTTTCTTCTTATATAAAAATGTATGCTAAAAATATTAGTAATTGGGATGGCTCTGAAAATAATAAACCTAGAGTTTTACTTCAAGATTTAGGAGAAAATATTCGTAAAAATATTAATGAGTACTTTTTTATTAAACGAATTTATGAAGATATTTTAGTTTACTCTAATTATTATGATATTATTACTATTAGTGATGCTAGACTCCCAGAAGAATTGGATATAATCAAAGAGTATTTTCCTAAAGCAATTAAATTGCATATTATAAGGCCAAATTTTAATCCATATAAAAGTGAGGAAGAGAAAAATCATCCAACTGAACTTGCACTTGATAATTATAAAAATTTTGAGCATATTATTATGAATGATAAAACTCTTGATGATTTAAAATTAAAGATAAATGAATTATTAGATAATGTTATTTTAAAATAAAAATAGGCTTGCACGAGGCCTACTTTTTATGCAAATATATTTTTTTCAAATAATTAATATTTGTAAGCAATCCCTTTATTTATCTAGGATTGCTTTTAATTTTTATTGACATAAATATATTAAAAATTATATAATGAAGTTCGAACGGAAATTTAGCGGTTCAGGTCATCTTTCAGAAAAACATATTCATTTACTTACATAAAATGAAAGGATGATCAATATGAGAGATAAGTTTTTTAACAAGTTAATCGTATTAATAATGTTTGCATTAATATTTTGCTTGATATTTTTTAACTAGTAAACAAAAAAAGGACGCTACCCTTTAAGTAGCGAAACTAACATCTGAAAAGATGACCTAGACCTACAGGGGGTAGGTTTTCCGTTCTTTTCAATTTAATATTATCATATAGGTAGTTATTTTGCAATTACCATAGTTGATGTTTTAATACATAAGGCTTTTGTCTTTTTAGATTATCTAAATAATTAGATAATTTATCTTCAATTATTTTTAGTGCTAATAATTCTTTATCATTAATTCTTCTAATTGGAATATTTTCATCTTCTGATTGGTATATTCCCACCTCATTTTTTGCTAATTTCCTTTTATTGTTTATAAGTTCAATTCCCATAAAAACATCATCATAAAAGTCTTCAATAGGCATGGTAACAGCACTTACAATTATGCCATCAATCATATATTCAATTCTAATTTCTTTATTGTTTTTATAAATATTTAAATCATTAATATTAACAGTATAGCCATTTTCTTTTAAACTTAGATAGGTTAATGCCATACTTTTAATATGATTATAAACTTCTTTATCAGATATTTCTTTTTTAACAATTGGTCTTTTTGGGTTAATCTTCTCTTTAATTGTCGGTTTAATATTTTTTATTTCATAGCCAAGATTATTAAGGCATCCTGTTATAATACTAGTAAGACTATGATTATCAATGTTCCACTCTTCTTCTAGTTTATCATTTGGTACTTTTATAAAAACTTCTAGAAACCAAGGATATGGCATTCTATTATTTGGCTCTTCATAAAAATATTTTCTTTCTTTTAAATTCTTAATATCATTTGGAAGAGTCATATTTTTTATAACCCGGTAGTTATAAATAGATTGAAAACCAGTTATGATTATAAAATAACTATTTAATTCTTCTAGGTTATCCTGAAAGTGAGAATCAGCATTTTCCATCGTTCTTATAAAATGAATATTTTTAAAACCTAAAGTTTCTAAAGTTTTGTAATCATCTATCATGTCAGATATAAGTAATATTTTTGCATTTTCTAAAATATTATCTGCTTTTTCCATTTCAAAACCTCCTATTTATTTAATAATTCATTGTAAATATTATAATCTTCATCTAAAAAACATACAAAGAAAACTTCAATGTTATCGTAACTAGTTTCTTTCACAGCATTAATTGCTAATAGTGCCGCATCATATTTTGGATAATGATAAATTCCTGTACTTATACAAGGGAAGGCAATAGATATAGTTTCTAGGTTATTACTTTTACGATATTCTTCAGCAAGGCGCATACTATTTAGATAGCAGTTTTTTAATAGTTTTTCTTCTCCTTTTTGACCATTAGAATAAATGGGACCCACAGTATGAATAATCTTTTTACATGGCATATTATATCCATCTGTCATTTTAGCTTCACCAGTATTACAACCATTTAGTTTTTTGCATTCTTCTAATAACCCCTTACCGGCTTTGCGATGAACTTTACCATCTACTCCGCCACCACCTAGTAAGGTTTTATTTGCAGCATTTATTACGATATCTACATCTAAATTAGTAATATCTCCTTTTATAACTTTTAATCTCATTTTTACCACTCCAAACCCTATATAAATTATAGCATTATAAGGTAAAACAAAACCATACTTTTGGATATGGTTTCATTTTTTCTTACTACTCTTCTTTTTATTAGTTCCTACTTGTTTGCCTACCTTTTTTCTTGTTGTGGTTTTCTTTTTAGTGTAATTATTTCTCGGATTTCTTGTTGATGTGGAATTAGTGGCTTGCTTTTTAGTATTTGTTTTAGAGCTACTTGCTTTGGTATTTTTTGTATTACCTCCTTTTTGCTTTGGTTTAGTGGTATTATTTTTAGTTTTAGTCTTTTTATTTGAAGCAGATTCATTTTTATTAGTAGTTTCTTTTTTTGATTTTACTTTGGCATTTAACTCTTTCTTAGCATTAGTCGATTTATTAGTTTGTTTCTTGCTTGCACTTGCAGTAGTGTTTTTCTTTGGCGGAGTAAATAACTCAATTAAATCTTTTCTAAATTTATAAACTAGTAAAATAATTCCAATAACTAGTAAAGCTTTAATAAAAGTATTTCCATAATTAGGATGTTTTTCTTTGATATTAATCTTATATATAGCCTTTTCTTCATTTTCAGCAGTTACTTCAATTTTAATAATACTACCATTTTTTAAATTATTATTACCAGTAATGGTAAATCTTGCTTTTTCATTTTCTAATATAGGTTTAATATCTAAAAAAGTATCTTTTGGGTCTATTTCTAAAGTATAGTTTTTTACTCTTTTACTAAATTTAATATCATACCCGGTAATAGATAATGATTTAATATAATTATTAGATGATTTATTAGCGATAGGTTTTATAACATTAATTATATAAGTTAAAATATCTCCTTTTTCATCTTGAACTTTAATAAGAGCGATATTATTTCCTGATTTTAATTCTAGACGCTGAGTTCCATAATTTTTTACAAATGTTAAATTTTCTTTGTTTATTACTGGAGTTATATCTAGGTATTTAGTATTAATATCGACATCAAAAGTGTATTCATAATTGTTAGGTTTAAAGTTGATAAGAAGTGTATTCCCTTTATCATTTTTAACATTTATGCTATCTAGTTCTTTATTAGTTTCATTATTCTTAGTATTAGTTCTTAGAAGTTCTAAAACATATATTTTAGCTATATTATCTTCACTAATAACTTCAATAGGAAATATAAATTTATTAACTTTAGAAGATAATTTTAATTCGCCTATTCCGTTAATTTTAGCAAATTCATTACTTGCAATTGCATCTATTTTAATACTTTCTTCAGAGCCTATATTAATAGTATATTTAGTTTTATTAACATTAAAATCAGTAAGTTCTTTATCATTTATTAAAATACTTTTTAATTCATTGTCAGATGATATTATTTTTAATGTGGCATTAACACTAGTAAGTTCTTTTGTGTTATTATCAATGGTATTTTCTAAAGTTATTTCATTAATAGTTATGTTTTGAATACCAGACTTTACTGCTTTAATTAATATTATGCCAAATTCTTGTAAATCTGATTGTTTTTCATTAGAAGTAGCACTATAAAGAGTATTATTATTAGTTATTTTCCATCTTCTTTCGTAATTAGAACGTACATCTACAATATTAATACCTTCTGTATTTAGTAAATCAAAATTAATTTTATTATATATAAAGTCAGAATTAATAGATAATCTACAAATAATTTCATCATTAAGATTAATTTTGTCTGTTTTATCACATTTTAAAATAACTTCTTCAGCTTGGACTATAAATGGAGTAAATAAAAATAATAATATTAAAAATACAAGATTTTTTTTCATAGGTTTCTTCCTTTACTAACAATAAATTATACCATAAAAAAATAAGGTTTATAACCCTATTTATATTCAAATTCAAATTTTGTAGTTTTATCTATAGAATACAAGATTGTAGTTTTATCTGGTTCAACATATATTTCATTTTTAGGGCTTATTTTATCGTTAATACTTTCATTATTATTAGCACTGTAAAAATATTTTTCAGATTTTAATTTAATAAAATTTCGATCAACATTTCTTACTTCAAATAAAACTCCGCATTTATCATCTTTTTTAGCAAAATCTATTTTATCAGAAGATAATACACTGTATGATTTATGATATGAATTACAATTAATATATAGTTTTTTACTATCTTCATATGGAGTTACTTCGCTAAATACATAATATATAAAGCCAGTAATAGCAAAAAGAATTATTATAAGAATGGCTATTTTTATTTTCTTTTTCATATTAATCACTCTCTATTATTAAGTATATCAAACTTCAAATAAAATGTCATTAGCCAATCTAGCATCTAATTTATATAGTTTGTTGTTATACAATAGATGTGAAACATTTCTATATATAAAAAAAGACTTAAGTCGTATAATTGTTTTAACGAAACCCAATTAGAAAG
>CAJOQL010000037.1 GCA_905236935.1 uncultured Bacilli bacterium | reverse complement strand
TGAAAAGATCTAACAATATACCTATGCAAGTTTTAAATTATCTATCACCTTATGAAATGAGAATTAAACTTCTTAATTCATAAAAAATAACTCAGTTATGCAACTAAGTCATTTTATAATTTTTATGTTTCACATCATTGACTAATATTCAAAAAAATAAAAAGAACTATAATCACTGTTAAATTGCTACTACTTATTTATAAAAATTTAAATAAAGAATTTAATATTTAAAATTAGTCTTTTACTAAAAAGCGGATAAAACCATAAGTTTAATTAGGATTACCAAATAAGAAATAAATTCATTTAATTATTTAAAATAATAATTTATATTAGAAATTTATTTGCTTAATTATTCAATAAAAAAACTAACAAATTGTTAATTATTTGCTAGTTTATGCTTAGTAATAATTATTTAACATTAGTATAGATTGCAGTTACATCATCTATTTCGTCTAACATATTATATAATTTATCAAATGTTTCTTTATCTTCGCCTTCTAAAGTTATATATTCTTTAGGATACATTCCTATTTCATCGTATTTATAGTCAATATTTGGAATTATTTTTTCTACTACATCTTTTACTTTATGTATATCACTTGGATTACAACTTATAGTAATTGTTCCACTTTCATTTTCAAAATCAATTAATTCGATACCTTCATTTAATATTGCTTCAAATAATTCTTCTTCTTTATCACTTTCAAAAGAAATAATAGCTAAATAATCATAATTATATGATACAGAATTAGTTACACCTAAACTCTTATTCACTTTATTAAAAGCAGTTCTGACAAAACTAACTGTACGATTAACGTTATCAGTTAATGTTTTAATTATAAATGTAGATGCTCCTGGTCCAAAGCCTTCATAAATAACTTCTGAATAATCTTCTCCGCCTGCTCCTTTGGCTTTATCGATTGCACGATTAATAATATCACTTGGTACTTGTTCCTTTTTGGCTTTTTCAACTACTCTTTTTAAAGTTATATTTGATTCTAATTCAGGTGTTCCTTTTTTTGCTGCTAAATAAATTTCTTTAGCATACGTACTATAAAGTTTTGCTTTAGCGGCTCCTGTTTTTTGAATACTTGCTTTTCTTACTTCATATGCTCTTCCCATAAGTTACACTCCTTTGCTAGTAGTATTATATTATATTTTAAGAATACTTTGCAACTAAAGATATTTAAAATATTTTGCATTTTTTTATAAATCTTGATAGTTGATAATTTCTAATTTTTAAATGTTTTTTTATGTTATATATAGTGTATTTTATATTATAAATATTAAACTCGTCTACTTTATTTTCTTTTAGGATTATTTCTACTATTTTAATTACTAGTTCTTTATTTGTTTTAGCTCGATATTTCTTTTTAAGATTATTTAGTGTAGTATTACTGATATTTCGTACAATATGATCATAATACTTTTCATTTTTATTTTTAAAATAATAATCAATTCCATCTAGGTGCTTAATTACTTTTAGAGCATCATAATATCCTAAACGCATATTTCTTTCATTGGATTCTCTATTAAATAATATTATTGAACCTAAACTTTTTCTAGGACATATTTCAATTACTTTTGTATTTTTATTTAATTTATTTCTTTTAAATCCAATACCTTTAATTCTTATAGAATAAATTGTATCACAACCATATTTTTCTACTAATGATAAAGGAACATTATTATAAAAACCACCATCTATATAATAATTATTGTCAATTATAGGTTTCATTTTAAATACTGGTAAGTAACAAGATGCCATAATGTATTCCGGTACTTTACCATAGGGAATATCATCTATAGTTAGCTGGAGTGGTTCTGGTTTGCCATGTAATCTAACTGTTATAAGGCCTAATTTAATTTTACTTTTACGAAGACGTTTTTCATTAATATTTTCTTTTAACATATCTTGAAAGACAGTTGTATCAATACCTTTATTATGAATTATTTGTTTAATATTAACATAAGTTGGTTTAATATCACTTTTAGTAAATCTTTTATGTTTAATATGGTCGATAATATCACTGTTTAATCCAAAGATATCTGCCTTTGTATTAAGCCATAGTTTAACTAATTTATTAATATCTCCTTGAGCCATTAAGGCAGCATTTACAGAACCAATTGAAGTCCCTGCTATTATTTTAGGTTTAATACCATTTTTTCTTAATGCTATATAAGCTCCTGCCTGATAAGCTCCTTTGGCTCCGCCACCTTCTAATGCTATTCCGACCATTTCAATCACCGTATATATTGTACAACATGATTGTATTTTTGCAAAGAAAAAAAGTAGGCATATTGATTAACTATTAAATCATATAAAATGTTATAAAAAAAGACATTAAGTCTTTCTTTAGATGGTAGGTCCTGGTGTAAAATCTTTACCGGTAGCAACATTACTATAAAATTTATTTTCTATAATATCATATAAACCTACTTTATTATCGCTTATGCGTTGTGCTGGAATAAAGTTACGAACTAGATTGTCTTTACCATATATTTTTAAATAATAAAGTCGCCCTGAAAACTTAGTTGAAGTTCTCGCACCAAATATAGTGAAAGTCTTATTGCTTATAGATACGAAGGTCGCAGAAGATGATTTAGTTGCTTCATTAATTTGAACTTTTCTTACGTGATTTGCTGTATTAGCTATTACTTTTATATAATTAACACTATTTATTATTAATCCACTGCATGACACACTATTAGAGCTACCACTTGATGCATTAGTATAAAATGCGCATGATTTACCACCAGAGCTACCAGTTATTCTGAAAAGTGCCCTTGAATTTTCTGGTTCACTTCCAGTACCTGCTCCAAATAAGTATAAATTTTTTGTAATTGCACTATGTAATTCCTCTAATTCTAAAGTATAATTTCCATCATACATACTTGGACTTACACCTGTATCAATATATTGTGTACCAGTACTTGCTATCCATTCTAGTTGACGATATTTTTGACGATATTCTTTATGTAATTTCATTTTAGTTAATTCGCCATTTACTTTAACTTTAGCACTAAATGATTTATTCATAGTATTATTTTGATCTATATCTGATTCTTCTAACCAAATCATTATTTTGTAGTCATCAATAGTATTAGGCTCAATTAATAGTTCAGTGTTAAGTATTAATTCATTTGTTGCATTTATAAAGCTTCCTTCGATGTTTTTAGATGAATTACTATTGCAAGATGTACATACTAATTTCCATTTGAAATACTCATTTTTTAGTTCATCTGGTATGTTTACATCTGTTAAAGAAATTGTATATAAAACATTGTTGTTATTGTTTCCAGCTCTAACACTAAAGTTACCTGTTTCAGCATATATGCTAACTTGATCAGATGTTAAAGGTATTAAGTTAGTAGCTTTTATGTATGAATTATTTTCATCTACTAGTTCAAAATCAATATCAGATACTATAGTTCCAGTTATAGTAGTAGGTTTATCATTAGTTACTTTTACTACTGCTAAAAAATAAGCGTATGAAAAACCAATTATAACTGGTATTATAATTGCGCTAATCATAAGTAAACGATAATATATGTTATTCTTCTCTTTATTTTCCATATTACTATTTTACAATATTTTTTTAGCTTTAACAAGTCCTAATGTTAAAATAAATCTAGGGTACTTTGAGCATTTAAGTTTAGGTTAGTAAATTCTTTTTTTAAATATAATGGATATGCAGCACAACCTATCATTGCAGCATTATCGGTACAATATTTAATGGGAGGAATTGTTAGTTTTATATTTTCTTCATTTGCTAACTTTTCAAATTCACTTCTAAGATAACTATTTGCTGATACTCCGCCAGCAATTATTAATCTTTTAGAATTAGTTTGTTTAATAGCTAATCTAGTTTTTCTTATTAATTCGTCAATAGCGATATTTTGAAAAGTTGCGGCTAAGTCTTCTTTTCTTATAGTATTTCCTCTTTGTTTTTCATTATGAACTAAATTTATAACTGCACTTTTAAGTCCACTGTAAGAAAAATCTAATTCATCATTATCCATTGGTTTTGGTAAATTATAAGTTGACTTTCCTTCTTTTGCAAGCTTGTCAATTCTTGGGCCTCCTGGATATGGTAAATCTAATACTCTTGCTACTTTATCATATACTTCTCCAATAGCATCATCTAAAGTAGAACCTAATACTTTAAATTTATAATCATCTTCCATTAAAACTAATTCAGTATGTCCTCCACTTACTACTAATGCTAAAAGAGGAAATTCCATTTTTTCTACTAAATTATTAGCATAAATATGTCCGGCAATATGATGAACTTTAATTAGAGGTTTATTGTAAACTAAACTTAATGTTTTAGCAAATTCTAATCCAACTAACAAACTACCTAGAAGACCTGGTGCGTATGTTACTGCAATAGCATCAATATTATCCATAGTTAAATCAGTTTTAGAAAACACATCTTCTAAAACCATAGTAATATTCTCACTATGCATACGACTTGCTATTTCTGGCACTACTCCACCAAATGATGCATGAGTATCTATTTGGGTAAGAATAGTAGTTGCAATATCAATACATCCATTTTTAATAATTGAAATACTTGTTTCATCACAAGATGATTCAACTCCTAATATATATACATCTTTCATCTTAATTTCCTTTCCATTATTAAAGCATTATTATCTCCATAATACTTTTTTCTTTCATTTATAACTTCAAAATTAAATCTATAATATAATTTAATAGCATCTATATTTTTTTCATTAACTTCTAAAAGTATTCTAGAAGTATTACTTGGTAAATCTGTAATCATATAATCCATTAATATAGTACCTATACCTTTATTTCTTTCTTTTTCATTTACTACTATATTTAATAAATCTACTACTTCAAAGTTAATACTAATGTGGATAAAGCCTAATATTTTGTTATTTTCTTTATAAACATATATTTTTTCATTTTTATTTAAGTCGTTAATATGAAATAATTCTTTAAATTTAGGATTTAATATACTACCTAATTCATTTATTATATCTATATCTTCTACTATAAAACTACTTACCATTTAATGCTTCAATTCCTTTTATATAAACGGCTTTTACAGCATGAGCAGAAGTATAATCTATATTCTTAGAATATTTATATATTTCATTTAAATCTAAATTATAATCATTATATATTGGTAAATTAGAATTATTTAAATAATTATTAGCTTCATCTTCTTTTAAATAAAATAGATTTATTAATTTATTATTATTAAACTCTCCAATATATTTACCCTTAGGATCATTTATATAAATAATTTTATTTTCTTCTTTTATAGAAGAAGCTATTGCTTCAATACTTGTTATAGTTTTAATAGGAATATTTAAAGTATAAGCTAAAGTTTTTGCAACTGTAATTCCAAGTCTAACACCAGTAAAACTTCCTGGTCCACTTACTACTATAATTTCATTTAATTCTTTAGGAGTTAAATTATTTTCTTTAAGTATCTCATCAATTGTAGGAACAATAAGTTCACTATGTCCACGTAGAGACTTTTTTTCTTTTTTTATTATTTCTTTTCCATCATTTAATAAACCAATAGTGATTATGTCACTATAAGTACTTATAAATAAAGTATTCATTTTATCACTTCCAAATTCATTAATATTATACTACAAATTAAGAAAAAAACTAGTATACTATATACTAGCTTCAACCATTTATTTTCTAAAACATCAATATAATGTTTAACTCTATCTTGAATAAAGTTGCTAATTTTTTTATTCTTTCATCAAGTAATAGACAGAAAATGCTATTAAGGATAATATTTTCGACAAAAGCTCTATTTTTAGGAATAATACGTGAATTAATAAATTTAATAATATTTTACTTCATTAATCTCTTCTAATAAATAGGATAGGAAAGATCTCCTTATTATTTAGACAATATTTGTATATTAGATATTTCTAAGCCAAATTTGTTATCCATTTTGAAATTAATTAAGTCTTCATTTTTATGTTTTAAGTAATATTTAGATACATTACCAGCTCTTATAAAGAATGATAAAATATATTTTTTTAAAATAAAAGTATTATAACTTCTTGCTATAATACAGAATTTACTAAATCTTCATATTTATCACCATAAGGTTTTAAAATAAGAATTCTTGTGTTTTCATCTACTAGTTTAAATTTAATCTCTAATCGTTCTTTTGGTAATTCATCTTCAATCATATCAGCCCATTCTATTATTGATATTGCTTCACTATTAAAGTAATCTTTAAAACCAATTGTACCATCAGATTCTTCAATACGATAAACATCCATATGATATAAAGGCATTTCTCCACTATGATATTCTTTAATAAGTGTAAATGTTGGACTAGTTATTGTTTCAGTAATACCTAAACTTTTTGCAAAGCCCTTTACAAATACGGTTTTTCCTGATCCAAGTTCACCTTCCAAACATATTAGCATACCTGGAAATTTTTCTGATTCAATATTTTCAGCAAGTTCCATTGTGTCATCTATGCTTCTAGATGTATATTTATATTCCATAATCTCACCTATTTTTAATTATATATAAAAGGTATTTTATTGTAAATATAACTTTACACAATTTCATAAATTATTTTTTGTTAAAGAAAAAATACACCATAATAAAGTGTATTTTTATATATTAAAATCTGTAAATTATTG
>CAJOQL010000036.1 GCA_905236935.1 uncultured Bacilli bacterium | reverse complement strand
TTTCTAATTGGGTTTCGTTAAAACAATTATACGACTTAAGTCTTTTTTTATATATAGAAATGTTTCACATCTATTGTATAACAACAGAAAGAATGATAAAGTAAGCATATTTTTATTGATTTTAATAAGACTTTATAATATAATTAATAAGAAGTTTTGTCTTGGAATGAATTATCTCCTGATTTCATTCTAGGATTAGACCGATTATTTATGAGAAGGAGGAATTTAAATGGCTGTTTCAAAAGAACAAAAAGCTAAGAGATTAGAAGAATTTACTGGTGGAAATACAAACACTGGTGATACTGGTTATCAAATAGCAGTACTTACTGATGAAATTAATAACTTAACTGAACATTTAAAAGATCATAAACATGATTATCACTCAAAAAGAGGTTTATTCTTAATGATTGGTAAAAGACGTAGTTTATTAGATTATTTAAAAAGAAAAGATGTTGTTAGATATCGTGAAGTAATTGAAAAATTAAATATTAGAAAATAGGGCACTTAAGTTTTTTAGTGTCTTTTTATTTAGAAAAATGGAAGGTAAAATATGAAGAAAGAGTTTAAATACAATTTTTTAGGAAGAGAATTAATAGTTGAAACAGGAGAACTTGCCAAACAAGCTCATGGCTCAGTATTAGTTAGATATGGTGATACTGTTATTTTATCTGCTGCAGTAATGAGTGATACAGTTGGAACTGGAGATTTTTTCCCACTTACTGTAGTATATAATGAAAAATTATATTCAGTAGGCAAAATTCCAGGTGGATTTATTAAAAGAGAAGGTCGTCCAACCGATTCTGCAACTTTAGCTGCTAGACAAATTGATAGACCTATTAGACCAATGTTTGATGAAAATTTTAGAAATGAAGTTCAAGTAATTAATACTGTTTTATCAGTAGATCCTAATAATAGTCCAGAAATGACTGCACTATTTGGATCTTCATTAGCCCTTGGAATATCTAAAATTCCTTTTGATGGTCCAGTTGCTGGAGTAGTAGTAGGTAAAATTGGTAAAGAATATATTATAAATCCTACAGCAGAACAATTAGATAATTGTGAACTTACAGTTACAGTTGCTGGAACAAAAGAGGATATCTGCATGATCGAAGCTGGCGCTCATGAAGCCAGTGAAGCTGATATGTTAGAAGCTTTAATGTTTGGACAAAAACATGTAAAAATGTTATGTGAATTCCAAGAAAGTATTATTGAGGTTGTAGGCGTACCTAAAGCTACTATAGAACTTGCTAGTATAGATGCCAACTTTGAAAAAGAAGTTAAAAATTATGCTGAAGATGATATGCTTGCAGCAGTTCAAATTAAAGACAAACTTGCATCTTATGCTAAAATAGATGAAGTAAAAGAAAATACTATTGCTCACTTTACAGAGGAATATCCTGATGATGAAAATATTCCCAAAATAACTAAAAAAATTGTTGATTCAATAGAAGGTGAAGTTGTTAGAGATTTAATAACTAATAAGAAAGTAAGACCTGATGGAAGAAAAGTTGATGAAATAAGACCATTATCAGCTTACATAGACTTACTTCCAAGAACTCATGGATCTGCGGTATTTACAAGGGGACAAACTCAAGCACTTGCAACTACAACATTAGGTGCTATAGGAGAACATCAAATATTAGATGGTCTTGGACTTGAAGATACAAAAAGATTTATGCTACACTATAATTTTCCTAACTTTAGTGTAGGAGAAACTGGTAGATATGGTGCACCTGGTAGAAGAGAAATAGGTCATGGTGCTTTAGGTGAAAGAGCACTTTTACAAGTTATTCCATCTGAAGATGAATTCCCATATACTATTAGAGTTGTATCTGAGATATTAGAAAGTAATGGTTCATCATCACAAGCAAGTATTTGTGCTGGATGTTTAAGTTTAATGGCTGCTGGAGTTCCTATTAAAGCACCAGTTGCTGGTATAGCAATGGGATTAATTACTAAAGGAAAAAAATATACAATCTTAACAGATATTCAAGGTATTGAAGATCATATGGGAGATATGGACTTTAAAGTTGCTGGAACTAGAAAAGGAATTACCGCTCTTCAAATGGATATTAAAATAAAAGGAGTAACTAAATCTATATTAAAAGAAGCTTTAGCACAAGCTAAAAAAGCCCGTATGGAAATATTAGATTTAATGGCAACAGTTATTGAGGAACCTCGAAAAGAATTATCACCATACGCTCCAAAAATTGAAACCATTAACATTAATCCAGAGAAGATTAAAGATGTTATTGGTCGTGGTGGTGAAATGATTACTAAAATAATTTTAGAGTGTTCTCCAGATGGCGTTAAAACAGTTAGTGACAAAGATGCTGTTAAAGTAGATTTACAAGATGATGGTAAAGTTATTGTTTATCATACTGATAAGGAAGTTATTAGAAAAACAATCGAAAGAATTGAAAATATTACTAGAGAAGTAGAAGATGGCAAGGTATATACTGGTAAAGTAACTAAAGTTGAAGATTTTGGATGCTTTGTATCACTTTGGGATGGTTGTGAAGGATTAGTACATGTATCTCAACTTGCAAATGAACGTGTAAATAAACCAAGTGATGTAGTTAAAGTTGGAGATGAAATAGTAGTGAAATCTTTAGGGTATGATAATAAAGGAAGATTAAACTTATCTAGAAAAGAAGCTTTACCTAAATCACCAAAAAAAGAAGCATCAAATGAAGTTAAAGAAACCATTGAAAAACCTAGAAGAAGAAAAAATAAAGAAGACTAATTAAAAAAGATGAATTAGTAAAATAGAAAAAATATTACTTATTCATCTTTTTATATGCAACTATATATACGATTAACATTATAACAGAAGAGAAAATTACAATTATAAAGTTTGCAGTCATTAATCTAATTAGTTCTTGATATATTAGAGTACCATCTAATAATCTTGGAATATTAGATAATGGAACGTATAATAGTTGATCTAATATAAATCCAATTAGGATTGAAAGAATAAAAGCAAGCAAGTAATTAGAATAACCTTCTATTACTTCATAAATAGTAATAAAAATAAAATGTGAAATAAAATATATAACGCTAAAACTTAATAAATTAGCTAAATCTGGATAATAAAAAAATTTTGAAAATAATGTAAAACTATTAGGAGTAAAAATATTTCTTAAATTATCACTAATAAGTTCAGTAGATATAATACTATCTAGTGAGTTTAAAATTGAAACTAAAAAATAAAATAATAAGAGTAAGATAAAATTTACGTAAATATTTTGCTTTACATATTTAATAGATAATTTTTTATAAGTAATTACCATAAATAGAAATGTTAAAGGATAAATTAATAGGCTAGCACTTATATTTAAATTGGGAGCAATATATATGTGCTTCTGGGAAAAAATAATAGACACTAACAACAAAATGTATGATATTAAAGGATAATATAAATTATATTTTTTCATAAAAACCACCTTATATTCTATAAAAAGAATAACATAAATTAATGTAAAATAAAAGAATTATTATTGTAGAATTTATTTTTATGTGTTATATTAATTAAGATAAGAGATAAAATAGTAAGGATGGAGATTGTGATATGAAAAAGTTTATTTTATTATTAACAATAATGATCTTACCTTTAGGAGTTAATGCCATGAATGTTTCTGATTCTTTTGATGTTGGGGATAGTGTAAGTGTAAATCTATATGATGGCTATCAAAATGAAGATCCTAACGGTATTGCATTTCATGTACTAAGAGCTAGTGCTGCTGGAGAACAAAATGTTTTATTAATTTATGATGGATTGATTGATGGCTCACCAGATTATTATGATCAAACAATTCCTGGTTCAAATGGGGTAGATGAACATACTGCAACTGTTGTTCTAGAAGAAGCTCACATAGGAACTGTAATTAATAAGGTTGTAAACAAAGCAGGAGCAAAATGGAATATAGTTGGAGGAAGTGCAAGTTTACTTCAAAAATCAGATTTAGAATATTTAGGAATTCAACAAAATGCTGGTGTGTATGAAATTCCTGCCAAATATGAATTTTTAGCACCAAGAATACTAAATGGAGTAGAGGTAGATACATCTAATTATTGGACAAGTATCCAAGGAGATACTGAATCTACTGTTTATTATGTTAAATATAATAGTAATAGAACATCTTTAGAAGATGCTTGGGCAACATTAGAACCTGTTGATTTGTCTTCTGTTATAACAGGTGGCGAAAAACATGGTATTAGACCTGTAGTTTTTGTAGATAAAGAATACATATTATGCAATAATACAAAAAATCCAACTACATCAACTACACCAGCATTATCAACAAATCCTACAGAACCTGTTAGTCCAAAAACCGGTGTAGAAGATTACATTTTACCACTTGGAATTGTTGCATTAGTTGCCAGTGCAATTGCTGTGTATACAAAGAAAAAGAATGTATTTAATCAAATTTAGACCTTTATGGTCTTTTTTTAATAATTAAAATATTATATAATTAATAAAAGAATAGAGGGTATTAAATGAAAAGAGTAATAATCACTATAACAGTAATTTTATTTATTTTTATTGGTACAACTCTATCAGTATCTTATATATTAATAAAGAAAAATAACATAGAAAATTTTAATATTATAAGTGTTAGTAATGTTAGTACAAAATTTTATATAACGTTTGAAAAAGTTAAATCTGCTAAGGAATATGAAATAAATCTTTATAATGAAGAAAATGTAATAATTTTTAAAGATAAAACTGATAACAACTATTTAATGGCAAATTTAGATACTATTCAAAATAATAAATCATATAGTATAAATGTGTATGCATACGATGAAAAAGGAAATTGTATTGCTTCTAATAAACCATATAATTTTACTTATTTAGAGCCAACTTTTAGTAAAGAAAATTCTTTAACTTTTGATGAAAAAAGTGATTATACGCTTTTAATAAATGGAAACTTACAGAAAAAAGTTTATACTTTAGAGTTAATGTTTAATGATAAAAGACTTAAAAAAGAAATAATAAATACTAATGAATATATAATACCAAAAGAATTATTTATAGGAAAAAAAGGAATATTTAATGTAAAAATATATGATCAAAATACAGCTATTAGTGAATTTAATATTTATAGTAATATAAGCCCAATAAGTGATATTGTAATAAATAGCCCTAAAGATAATTCTGAAGTTGATTATGAAGATATTAACTTAAAGTTTGATGGAGGTAATAATTCCACTAGTTATGAACTTATTATATATAAAGATGAAAACATTATTAAAGAAACTACGATTAATAGCAATAATGTAATTATAAGTTCAGAATTTTTTAATAAAGGAGCAAATTATACTTTTAAGATTAATGCCAAATATAATGATAGAAATGATTATACTAAATCTAGTGAAGTAAAATTCAAAATAAAATCTAAAGATACATTAAAACCACCATATATATCAAATAATCCTAAGTATTCTGGTGATAAAATAACATTAAATAATCCTAATAATAGTGGAAAAATATATTATACAATTAATGGTAGTGATCCTAATATTAATGGAATTGAGTATAAAGAACCATTTACTATTAATAATAATGCAGTAATAAATGCTATAATTAAAAGTAAAGATAATAGTAAAAATAATAGTAAGATTAGTACTTTTGACATTAATATAGAAAAGAAAAATAAATATAAGATTTATTTAAATTTTTATTATGATATTCAAAATAAATCATTATTAAAAAGTATTAAAGAAAATTTAAAAAGTGATTTAGAAAAAAATAATATTGACGTATTTGTTAATAGTAATAATAATGTAAATATAGCTCTAAATGAAGCAAAAAATAGTCAAGTAGATTTATTTTTATCTTTTAAAACTGATACATATATAAACAAGGATAAGTCAGGCTTTACTATTTGGGTAAATAATGATACTAATTTAGGATATAATTTTGCTAATTTATTGAGTGATAAATTTAATTCAATTTACTATGAAAATGCTAATAAAGGTTTAAAATATACATTTGATTCATTAAATGAATTAAATACAATTGATACATCTGCCCTAATTAGTTTAGGCAATTTTGAAAATGAGAAAGATGTTAATTTTTTAAACAATAATATTAAAACAATATCGGAAACGATAGTAAAAACTATAAAGGAATATTTTGGCTTATTATGACGAATGAGCCATTTTTTAAATATTTAATGTTACAATATTTATGGTGAATAAAATGAATCAAATATTTAATGAAATGCTTAAAAAAATTAAGAAAGTATCAACTTATGAGGAACTTTTAAACATTTTGAGCAGGCTTGACAAAAAAGATTAATAATAATAAAATTATATTGTTAAGAAGGTGGTATAAAAGTGGATGATAAGTTATTTTTAACTCCTAATGAAATTTTAGAACATGAATTTAAAATTGATGCTAGAGGTTATCGTATGCAAGAAGTTGATAAATTTCTTGATATGGTAATTAGAGATTATACCGAATTCTTAAAAACAATAAAAAAATTAGAACAAGACAATGTTAATCTAATAGAAGATAATCGAAAATTAAAAGCTGAATATCGTAAGCTTAAAGAGTCTATTGAAGCAAGTGGCGGAAATAATGGTTCACAAGGTGGAAGTGCTGATGTACTAAGAAGGTTATCTAATTTAGAAAAAATTGTTTATGGTAAAGAGTAATATCAAAGGCAAACGCTGCATTTATTGTAGAGGAAAGTCCATGCTCGCAAAGTCTGAGATGACTTTAGTGTTCACGCTAAGGGAAAAAATAACCTTAGGTAGTTTTGACTAACGGCTTCGAAATAACCTTAAATGGTTAAATTAGATATAAAAGTGCCAAAGAGACGAGTCTTTCTGGAAACGGAAAGGGTGGAACGTGGTAAACCCCGTGAGCGAGAAACCCAAATTTGGTAGGGGAACTTTTAGAGGCAAAATGAAGCTAATAAAGGTACTGAAAAGTAAGATAAATGTTTGCCACCTAGTAATAGGTACAGAACATGGCTTATTTGATATTATTTTTTTATCTAAAAAAGGAAGTGTTTAATATAAACGAAATAAGTGAAGTACTAAAAAGTACAAGAAAATCTTCTGGTTTATCATTAGATGAAGTAAGTAAAGATTTAGAAATAGATAAGCTTATATTAACTCAAATAGAAGAAGGCAATATAGGAGCATTTAAAGATATATTTGAACTTAAACAAAATATAATTGACTATGCAAAATATTTAGGATTAAACTCAGACGAAGTTGTGGATGAGTTTAATGAATTTATGTTTGAAAAAACTAGTAAGATCCCTATGAATGAGATTGAAAAGGCTGCTAAGGAAACTGCTATTGAAGAAGCAAATGATAAAAGGGTAGCATCTCCATATACTAAGGCGGTACCTATACAAAATAATAAACAGTTTGTAATAACTATAATTGTTATTATTGTTTTAGTAATATTAGCGGTAGTATGGAGTGTTAAACAAATTACAGTAGGAAATACTACTACAAATATATTAGAGTATTTTAAATAAGGAGGTATTATGAATTTACCTAATAAAATTACTTTAGGAAGAATAATTATTTCAATTATAATCTTGATTATAATGATTTTTCCTTTTTATAATGTAGGATATACTTTTCCAAAATATTTAGTAACAGGAAGAGTAGTAGTAGACTTAAAATATATAATTTGTGGTATTTTATTTATTATTGCTTCTGTTACCGACTTTTTAGATGGAAGAATTGCAAGAAAAAATAATATTGTAACTGATTTTGGTAAAGTTACAGATGCTATAGCAGACAAAATTCTTGTTAATGGTGTTTTAATAATTATGGCTGTTGATGGTGTAATTCCCGTAGTAATTCCTGTAGTAATTATAACTAGGGATACTATTGTAGATTCAATTAAAATGATAGCTGGATCTAAAGGTAAAGTTGTTGCAGCAAGTATTTGTGGAAAGATTAAAACTATCTGCATGATGATTGGCGTATCTTTATTATTTTTTAATAATTTACCTTTTGAATTATTAAATTTTAGCTTAGGATATTATTTAGTAATAGTAGCTTGTATTCTTTCAATTTATTCTGGAGTACAATATTTTATGGCAAATAAAGATTTTATAACTTCTAAAATGTAAATGAAAATGGTGATGAAAATTACCATTTTTAATTTTTTCAAATATTAAAAATCTGTCGAACAATTATTCGAAAAAAGTGTTGACATTTAATTTTTAATATATTAAAATGAAGGAGTAAGAGAAAGAATAGGTGAACATAATTTGAAAGTTGTAGATACAAAAGATAAAGATAAAGCTTTAGAGCAAGTTCTTGCTGATATTGAAAAACAATTTGGTAAAGGTGCTATCATGAAACTTGGTAGTAGTGAGCATATGGAAGTAGAGGTTACGCCTTCAGGATCAATTAGTTTAGACATTGCTCTTGGCGTTGGTGGTTTTCCAAAAGGAAGAATTATTGAAATATATGGACCAGAATCATCAGGAAAAACTACTATTGCTTTGCAAGCTATTGCTGAAGCGCAAAAAGCTGGAGGAAGAGCAGCATTTATTGATGCGGAGCACGCTTTAGATCCTGTATATGCTCAAAAATTGGGGGTAAACATTAATGAATTATTATTATCGCAACCAGATACAGGAGAGCAAGCATTAGAGATATGTGATGCTTTAGTTCGTAGTGAGGCAGTAAGTATTATTGTTATAGATTCAGTAGCAGCCCTAGTTCCACAAGCGGAAATAGAAGGTGAAATGGGAGACTCACACGTTGGACTTCAAGCAAGATTAATGAGTCAAGCATTAAGAAAATTATCTGGTACTATTAATAAAACTAAGACAACTGCAATTTTTATTAATCAATTAAGAGAAAAAGTAGGTGTTTTATTTGGAAATCCTGAAACAACACCAGGAGGTCGTGCTTTAAAATTTTATTCTACAATAAGATTAGATATTAGACGTGGTGAACAAATTAAAGTTGGAGATAATGTTATTGGAAATAAAACAAATATTAAAGTTGTAAAAAATAAAGTTGCACCTCCATTTAAAACAGCCGTAGTTGATATTATGTATGGAGAGGGTGTTTCACATACCGGAGAACTAGTTGATTTGGCATCATCTAATGGAATTATTGATAAATCCGGGGCTTGGTTTAGTTACAAAGGTGAAAAAATCGGTCAAGGTAGAGAAAACGTAAAACAGTATTTAAAAGATAATCCAAAACTTTTAGAAGAAATTGAAAATCAAGTAAGAGATGCCTTTGATATTTCTATTAAAAAAGACAAAAAAGCACTAAAGAAAGAAGCAGAATGAGTTAAAATATCAATTAGAAATACCTTATTTGCTTTTTTTTTAATCAAAGGATTTTTCCTTGATAAATTAAATAAATCATTTTATAATAATAATGTAGATATTAAAATTTCTATGTAGAATATGGAGGAACATTATGGATTTTAATGCAGCTTCCATTTTAACTCTTTTTATTGGATTA
>CAJOQL010000035.1 GCA_905236935.1 uncultured Bacilli bacterium | reverse complement strand
AGTATCTTTAACAATAATCTTATGTGGCTCTATGTAAGATAAATTAGTCTTATCAATTTTTCTAATACTACCATTTATAATAGTAGGCTTGATATGACAAAACTCACATATAAATTCTAGTCGTTGTTTAAGATTACTTTCTATTTCTAGTTCTTGTGTAATAATCTTAATCAATACAAACACCATCCTTTCTTTTAAGGATGACTTTTTAATAGAACTTCCAAGCTGATAACGTGGAGTTCAACAAACAAAAAATCATCTCAATATGAGATGATATCTATCGTAAATGTTCGAAAAGTTCGAACAGAAACGTCACTGGAGGTGCCGGTCAGATTTGAACTGACGCGTGATGGAGTTGCAGTCCATTGCCTTACCACTTGGCTACGGCACCAATTTGACTAATCTTTTAATATTTTACATTATATTATTTGGTTTGTCAATTGATGTGGTCTTTATTTTATATTTTATGCTAGGAGGTGGAAAAAATGATATTAATGCATAAAAGTTTAAAAAGAAGTGAAGATATTATGCGATCTCTTTGCAGATATTGTGAAGTAAATTTTAAATCTATTGATGGTGTCATTGAAACATTTAATAATGATATTGGTCAGGGATATATTTTAAAAATATATCAATCCTTTAATACTAGTAATGATCTTGCAATTTGGTTTTTTGAATCACTTAAAGATAAAAATATTCAAGTTGCTTATAGTATTCAAAAAAATATTGATGGTTTAAATAATTGGATTGATAAAGAAAAAGTTAATTTTAAAATATATCCGATTAAAAGTGAAATTAAAAAAACTATTATTGAAGATATTCACGATATTGTTGGTGATTATTATGGGCTAAATCTTTCATTAAATAATCAAAAAGATATTAACATATAGGAGGAATGTTTATAGATCAAAATAAAAAATTAAGTGATATTTTCTTTGATATTGCTAATTTTATAAAAAACTATGAAATCAAAGAAAAAAATTTAGAATTAAAAAAAGAAGCTGAAGAAGATAATAATCTATATAAATTAAAAGAAATATTAGATTTATATCCTATGTTAACAATGTATTCAGTAAATAAAGCAGTAAATGAAAAAAGATTAACTGCAATACAATTGGGTAAAACAAGATATTATAAAAAGAAGGATATTGAAATATTTCTTGAAAATAATAAAAATAATAATTTTAAATATAAAGGTTATAAATTATGAGTAGAATTGCAAAAAAAAGTGATTTAGTAAAAAGTGACTTAAAAAACTTTTCGATAGGATTAACTGAAGCTAAATCACTAAAAATTACAAAAGCAGATTTATCAGGAATTGAAGAAATTATTCCGAATAAAAAATATAAAGTAAGATCTACAAAAGGAAATAGAAAATCAAAAGTAGTTGAAGGAACCTTGCTTGAAGCAATAAAAATTAAAAATCAGTTAAATGAGTTGGCAATTATAACTAATTCTAATAAAGATATTACACAAGATAAAGACATTATGTTTGTAGATGTTATTTCATTATTTATTGATAATCTTTTTGTTAGAGAAAATCGAGATGATATTGATTTAAATACTATATTTGATTATTTAATTAAAATTAAAAATTATATTTATGAGTATTTTAAAGATTATAAATTGTCTAGTATAACTAAAACTACAATTGAAAATTATCTTGATTACTTAAGAGATAAAAATGTTTATAATACCAACAAAAAAATTTCAGAACGAACAGTTTATAATTCTGTAAAATATTTAAATGCAATTCTAAATTTTGCTGTTTCAAAGGGATTAATAATCAGTAATCCATATGCATTAGTTACTAATAAACCTAAACCTAAAAGGAAAAAAGTCGAATTATCATATTTTAAACTTGATGATGCAAAATATGCTCTAAAATGTATAGACAAATATGCTGATATAAGATTAAAAACTTTTATGAATATGATTTTTTCATTAGGTTGTAGGAAAGAAGAAGCCTGTGGACTTAGATGGTGTGATATAGATTTCACAAATAAGGAAGTAAATTTTCAATATGCTTTGACTACTTCAATTTCTAAAACTTTTTATAAAAAATATATTGAAGAAAATATTATTTCTAATGATAAAGAATTTTCAAGATTAAGAAAAAAAGGATTGAAGACTTACAATAGTTATAGAACAAATATTTTATCTGATATTGCAATTAAATCTTTAAAGCAATACTATAGTTTTAAAATTGCTTGTGGCTTATCTATTAATTCAAATGATTATGTATTTACAACTTATAGAGAAGGTAGAAATATTAACTATAATGAAATAAACTTATTAGATGATAATATTCCTGCTGATCCTAATCATCTTTCACGACAATGGAAAAAATTTAAAGAAGAGTATAATATTAAAGATGTAGATTTGCATAGAATTAGACATACTGTTGCTAATATTTTAGAAAGAAATGGAGTTCCTAAAAAGGATATTGCAAAAATGCTAGGCAATACCGAAAGAGTTTTAGAAGAATTTTATACTCATGTTGATATAGATGAACTTAAACAATTAAGGAATAAAATTGATAATGACTTATTCGATCAAATTGAGTATGTTGATTTAAATATAGATTTTGTTGTAAAAATACTTAATAACTACCCTATTGAGAAATTGAATGAAGATGATTTAAAAATGCTAGATTACATTTCAAAACAATATATAAATACAAATAATTATTTATCAATAGTTCAAAACTTAAAAGACGCAATTTTAGAACAAGATTCTAAACTAAATTATTTAATTGATGATAATATTGAAAACCTAAAAATTAAAATTGAATCTTATAAAAGATTTAAAAATAATGAAAGCATTAAGCTTAAAAAGGAAAAGGATATTTCTATAATTAGAGATATCCTTTCTTTTTAATTGGATAAATTTTTTGATTTTATATAGTAATTGTAGTATAATCATTAATTGGAAGGAACAGATAGGTAAAACCGGTGTCCATTTTGGTGTCGATTTAATTCAAAATATTTCAAAAAAATTATTAAAAATTTAGTTTTTTATAATTTAGAATTATTTTGTTTTATCTCGATTTGATGGGAATTTGCTAGATATTTAGTTTTTTCTACTTTATCTGCAACTCCCTGAGCACCAGTTCAAATCTGGTAGGCCCCTCCAAAGAAAATAAAGGAATTCTAGTGATGGAGTTCCTTTTTTGTTTTTTAAATTAATTACTATTATTTGCTATTAATTGTTCAATTGTGTCTAGTTCGGCAATAAATACTAATTGTTTAGATTTATTATTTTTATTGCACGTTATTAAAGTTAAAGCTCTTTTATTATGATTTCTTATTATTTCAATACTTCCTGTTTTATCTACTTCGTAAATGTTTACTAGTTTATAAGTATATTTTTCTGTTTTATAGTAAATTATTAATTTATCATTTATATTAAGTTTATCTAAGTTTTTAAAATAAGATATTTTACTAGTTCCAGAATGACTTGCTAAGATAAAATTACCATTATTAATATCTGGCATTTGAGATTCATGTAAAATTTCAATATTTTTATCTACATTATTTTCTTTTGAGTTAATATTATATAAACCTTTTTTTAAATTTATTTTTGGTATTTCTAATATAGCGATAAAGCTATTTTGTTTTTCATTTTTGTCATTACTTTTTGCTAAATATTTAGCAATATTTTTTTCTTCTTTTTCTTTTAAATTTTGGGTTGTACTATATTTTATAATTATGTTAATAATACTTAGTATAATTATAAAATATCCTATTATTTTTTTGAACATTTTATAGTCTTTCTAGATATTATAAATCCTATTATTATAAAGAATAATGAAATATTTGAATAATAATCATTTTTATAAGTATTTGGAACTTTAATAATTTCTGGTGGTTCTAGTTCTTTTTTATTAGTTAAGATTTCTTTTATAACTTCATTGTGATTTGAAATAGTAAATTTTTTAATAGTATTTTCTAATAAATATCCTGGTGATGGTTTTATTTCTTGATAAAAATACTCTCCTACTCTTAATTTTTCTACAAAAATATTTCCATTTATATCAGTACATCCACTATAAATAAGATTATTATTTTCGTCATAAACATTTATTAGAGTATTTAAAAGTGGTAAGTTATTATCAAAATCTATTTTAGTAAGTTCTAATTTACCGTAAGATGGTAAGTTAATAAATTTTAGTTCTATTAATATATCATTATTATCTTTAATAAAATTACTAGAATCATTTATTGTAAATTTTAGTGGGGTTTTATTTATTTGATAGCCTTTAATATATTCACTAGTTTCTTCTAATTGATAATTGCCAAATTGTAGTGGATTTTTAGTAGTAAATTCACCATTCGTAGTAGAAAAATCACATGAATCATTTTCACAAATGTAAGAATCGATATCTAGATTTTTTATTTTAAATTTAATATTTGATAGTGGTAATAGTTGATTTGTTTCACCATCTATCTTTATAACTTTAACTTTAGCACTATTTATATTGTTTAATAGATTTAGTTCGATTTGTTTATCTACTTTGTCAATTATAATTTCAAAGTCATCTACTTTATTATAATATTTATTAGTATTTTTTTGTTTAAAAATATATATTCCGTATGGTAATGTAATAGATGCTATACCATCTTCATTAGTAGTTATAGTTTCAAATAAGATATTATTTGATTTTAGATAAATTTCAAAATCTATATCTTTTTCAGGAATAGATTTAATGAATTCATAATTAGATGTATATTTTTTAATAATTACTTTTCTTTTTATTATTTGTTCTTTTAAAGTAAGATTTATTTCTTTTTCTTTAATAGTAAAATAGTGTTTTTCTTTATCTATTTCATAACCAGTACTTGGAAATATTTCTTTAAGATAGTAAGTTTCATTTAATTTTAATATATTTGAACTAGTAGATGAACCATTGTTAGTAATTATTAGTTCTTCTAAAAGATTATCATTTATATCATATAATCCATATTTGGCGCCTATTAAAGAAGCATCGGAAATTGTTTCAAATTTTTCTGTTTCATAATCAATTTTATTAATTGTTATTTTAGCACCAGTTACATTAACAGTAATAGCTGTGGTAGTTGGAGTTAAGTTTCCTACTTTAAATAGTGTTTGGGAGTTAGTTGCAGTATATAATAAGGGTTTGGAATTATAATTATTATAGTTTTTAGTAAAATTTATAGTTGTAGTGCCAATTTTATTGGTACTTATAGTAATCTCATTATTCGTTTTGACTACATTAATATTATCGTTTGATACATTAATATTATAGTTAGATATAACTTTATTTATATCATTTAATGTAATGGTATTTCCTAAATCTATGCTTATTACATCTTGATTAAAGTTTGGAAGAAGATTATGACTATTAATTAAGTTTTGCATTTCTTGGTATTCATTTGAAAATTTATCTACTTTTGGTCCTTGCAAATAATCGGTAAAGTATATTTCATGATTATTTGATTCAATTTGCCAAATGAGACTTTGAGTTACAGCATACCATTTTTTGTCAGTATGATCGATACTTTCATTTTTATATCCATAACCATAATATGAAATTATTTTAATTTTCTCATATTGTTCTTTTGTTAAATTTGAATTTGATATATCATTTATTCCATTATAAAGAGCTTTACTATTTATAGAAACACCTGGTTCAACACAATAAACATGAGCTTTATCATTAGCACGTGCAATTATATACATATAATCATATATTTTATGTTTAGGACTAATTTTTGTAACATAAATATCTGGAACTTTATCAAAAGTTTTCAACATATAGTCTTCATCTGCATTAGCGATAATATGCATTATTGACATTAAAATTATAAGTAATATTATTTTTAATAATTTTTTAAACATTTATCCTCCTATTCTAAATTATTAAATAATATTTTTGAGGTTATCACCCCCTTTTATGGCATATAAAAAGAGAGCAGATTTTTTAAATTTGTAATTTGCTCTCTTCAATAAACCATTTGATTTTGTTAAATCAATTAAAAAATTGAAATAAATTTTTTGATGAAAAATACTTTTAAGCATAAGCCCTCCTTATTTTTCCTTCAAGAAATTTATCGTTATAATAGCAATTTTTATATCTGAATACAAGTATTATTTGTTAATATTAATGTAATAATTTTCATTTCGAGTTCTAATATTGAGTTTTAGGTCTTTTCCTTTTTGAAAATTTTTAGAAAAATCAGCAAAGATAACATTATTAATATACTCTTTTGTTTTGGGTACTAAGGCTGATATGTAACTTTTATTTTCATATTTATAAGATGCTTGTAAAATACTATTAAAGAAATTATTTTCATTAATATTTTTGCTTATGTGAGAATTTTTATCAATATCAATTGTATATTCCATTATTAGTAAATTATTATTAGATAAATCATTTGGTAATACTATGTCATTTACGATATGACAATTTTCATTATTATCGCAAGAATTATATTTATATTCAAAAGAATTAGTAATTTTAATATTTTTAATTGTGATAGATGTATTACCAAATATTTCTTTATTAAATGTAATTTTTTCATTAAGATTTTTAGTTTCAGTAATATAGTTTTTATCAAGATTAAATGGTTTAAAACTATAAGTTTTATATATGTATTCTGCTTCATTAGCTTTATAATTAATGGTGTCAAATACATTTAATTTAAATCTCCCATTAGTATTGTTATCTATCTCAAAAACAAATATATAGTCTTCTTCATTTTGACCTATTTTATCGCCTTTATATGATAGACCTATGTCTCTAAATGAGTTAGATAATGTTGATTTGTAATTATAAATATTTTTACCTTTTTTAAGATAAAAGTTTTCTGATTTAATTGCTGTAGGATTTACTCCTTTTATAGTAAAATCTAAAATAATATATTTCTTATCATCTTTAATTTTTTTACCTGATAAATCATATGCTGTTACATATGCATTATTTAATTTGTAGGTAAATTCATCAGTTTTCATGGTATCGCCAATATGGTATGATGTTTTAAATAGTGTAACATTAAGAACAAATGTTATTAAAACTATTGCAAATAATACTCCAGCAATTATAGTTATAAAAAATTTATTTTCTAATACATAATATTTTAATTCTCTGATACTTCTTCTAATTTTTCTTTTAAATTTGTAATTTTCTTTGCCTAAAACAAATTCAAACTCTTCGTTATCTTCACTTTTGATTTCTAGTTCTTCTAAATCTTGATTAAAATTGAATTTTTTTATATCAAATCCAATGCCTCTTATTAAACTTGCAACAAGAAAATAAAAATTGGGAAATAATAATATTTGGTAAATATCTCTTAAGGCTCTTGATGTTCTTTGGGTTAAAGTTACAATATCTAAACTATTAATTGTATTATAAGCATAAATTATAGTTATTAATAAAAAAGTGTAATATAAACCAGTAAATAAGTAAAATTTTTTAGGTTTCTTTCTATTATTCATAAGTAGCCACATTAAAGCACAGAAGATTATTACTAAAAATGTAGATAAAAAAATAGGAATAGGAATGTAAGTTTCTGCTGTAGTTACTCCAACCGAATTATTATTTTTAACGTAATCAGCAAAAAAGGTTGAGATATTATTGAAACGATAGGTAATATATAAAATTATAGAAAATAATATTAAATGAATAATTTTAAAATTCTTGATTAAAAAAGCATAAGGTTTTTTTAAAATCATATTATCACCCTTTATTCTTTTTTATTATACCATAAAAAAATAAAATAAACTTACATGTTTATTCTATTTACGATTAATTGTCCTTCTTGTAAATATATTGTAGGATTATATTTGATTAATGAGTTTTCACTTGTATTAAAAGTTTTAGATACTAGTTCTAAAGTATCTCCTTCTTTAGTAATATAATAAGCAAAGTCTGATTTTGGAATCATAATTATTTGTTCTGGATAGATATAATCGCTTATATTTAAACCATTTATAGTTGCTAATAGTGTAGGATTTACATTATATTTTTTAGCAATAGCATATAAGTTATCTCCTTTTTGAATAGTATAATAATCAAAGTAGTTTTCATTAGATTTAGTATTTTCTTCTTCATTTATATTAATCATGTTAAACATAAAATCACTTCCTAATATAAATTATTCAAATTACTAATTTTGGTTAATTAAAGATAAATATATGATTATTATAATTAAATAACCATTCGTTATGTTTTATTAGTAGTTTATTATTTTCTAAATATTTATATGAATATAATTTATCTTCTGATAAGTAATATACAGTATCGTTAATTATATATACTATTTTTTTTACTTTTTTATTAGTTACTAATATTTTAAAATCTTTAATATTTAAATATAGTTTATTATCTTCTAATGTATAATTATAAATATTATTAGTTGTAAATTTTAATTCGTTGTTAATAAGTTTAGTAATTGAAATATCTTCTAATTTAGAACCATTAAAGTATTTGCCTACATTATCTTTAGATATCTTTTCAATATAGTTCTTTTTCAAGTTTATTTTATATTCATTTTGATTTTTCTTGTCTACTAAATATAATTCTTCATTAATATTACCAAGATAATATGAATCATAAGATATTTCAAATTCATGTTTTAATTCTTTTATAGTATCTTTTTTATAATTATAAATATAGAATTTAGTAAAATAATAATCACTGTCATAATCTGGAATAATTAAATAGTTTTCAGTTTGATATGCTAAGGGGTTTTGATAATTGTCTTTTTTGAATAAATCTAAAGTTTTAATATTTGCTCCTACTTTATAAAAACCTTTATAATTCCAGATAAGATAGTTATGATTTTGATTATATATTTCCATATTTTTATAATTTTCTAATATTTTCTCTTTGGCTATTTCAAGATTAAATTCTTTTTTAAAGTTATCACTTAAAAGATCTTGAGATATAATTTCATCATTATTAGAGCATATTTTGTTACTATTATTTTTTGTCATTATATCTAAACATAATTCTTTTTCTAATTCTTGAATTTTTATTTCTTTAATTATCTTTCTATGACGGGTATATTTTTGATTTATATATAAAGGGTATTTATTGTTTTTATAATCTACATAAATGTAATAGCCTTCATTTTTAATATATTTTTCAGTTATTAAATATTCTCCCAAATTATAACTAAGAGTATATGAACGAGGTTTAAAAATAATTATTAAAAAAGATGTAAATGTTAATAAAATAATGATTATTAACAAATATATTTTTTTCATGTTTACTCCTTTGAAAAAAGAATTCTAATTTTCAGAATCCTTTTTGTCTTTATATTTCTTTTTAGCTTCAATCATAAATGCTGATATATTTTTTTGAATTTCAGGAAGTGATCTTTTACATATATTAGAAAAATTTACAGTTTCTTTCATGGTATCAATTGTAACTGTGCCCCAAATGATACCGGCATTAACTTCCATATCGTTATATAAATCAGGAGTAATAGTGCTTACTTTATACCCTATTATAATACGATCTTGTGCGATAATAATTCTTTCTGTTGTTAAAGCTAGAACTGCAGTATCAAAGATACTATCATGGGTTCCATTATTTTGAGCAGCAAAAGCATAAAGTACTTTTTCATTAGGATTTAAGTTCTTATCAACTAATGCACAATGCTTTTTTATTCTCCAACAAATGGTAGTACCATATCTATTTTTAAAATCTTTAACTAATTCATATGTAGAAGCCATTTAAATCCTTCTTTCTAAATCATTCCTACTTCTTCTAGTTTAGTAAGTAGTTCCTCTTTTTCGACGTATCCACCAATACAATCAATTGTTTTACCATTAGATGTAAAAAGTGTTAGTGGAGTTCCAAATCCATCAGATAATGATTTTTCAACTCCATCTCTATTACAATGAGCAAGTATTTTTAAATCCATATTCATTATTTTTTCATATTCTTTTTTATTAAATGAATCTGAGTCAAAATAATAAATGTCTACCTTTTTTTCTTCAGCTACTTCATTATAAATTGGTTTATATTTATTACACCAACTACAACTATTTCTACCAAATACAGCCATTGTTACTTTATCACTATCAACTATTTTTTTATATTCTTCGTAAGTTGATACAGTTTTATAAGCAACAACTTCTTTTTTTGGTGGATTTAAGAAAGCTGGTATTAATAAAATAGCTACAATTACTACTCCAATTATAATATTTTTTACTTTATTATTCATTATTTTCCTCCTAATAATATTTTATCTTTTTTTAGTTTAATAAGCAATAATTAATCTTTGTATATAGCATCTAAATAATATATAGGTCTGTTTTCTTTAAAGTATTGTTTTTCAAAATCAGTCATTACATTACTGATAGGATTTTCATCATGATGTAAGTCTAAGCTGACTCTTTTAAATTCGTACCAATAGCTAGATAAAGTTTCTAGGGAATAAGCAAATAGTCCTTTATTATCTGTTTTTAAAATAATATGTTTATCCTTTTTGAAAATTCGGTCATATAGTTTTAAATAAGATATATGAGTAAATCTTTTATTTTCATCATGAGCTTTTGGCCAAGGCTCGGAAAATGTTAAATAAATTGTATCTATTTCTTTGCCAAAATAATTAATAATATCATGAGCATCTGCACATATTAGTTTTAAATTAGGAATTTTTTGATTATTTAATTTTAAGGCAGCAGTGGCAGTTTGAGATTCATTTAGTTCTAAGCCAATATAGTTAATATTTGGATATTTAAGAGCCATGTTTATTATAAATTCTCCTCTTCCCATACCTAATTCTAAATTTATAGGGTTTTTGTTGCCAAATAAATCATGCCATTTATTCTTATATTTTGATGGATTATCAATTACATAAGGTGAGTTTTTAATTATATTTGATGCATCTTTTACTTTGTTATATTCCATTAGTATCACGTCCTTAGATGTATTGTATCATAATATTATTATTAGTGCAAAAATGCACATTTTAAAGTTTGTGCATTTTTTTATTTTCTATATTTGATGAGTTTTTTTCCATAAGTTAAATTTATCTACTTCTTCTTTGGTTTCAATATCAGTATAATAGTGTTTAGTAAAGTCACCACATGATGAGCCTATTTCTCGTCCTGGAGGAGTATATAATTTTACTCTAATATCTGGAAGTTCATTATTTATCATTTTAATCCAGTAATTTTCCTTGGTGCTAATTTCTAAATTATTAATTGGATTAAATCTAATAAATTTAATTGGCATTTTATATTTAGTTAAAAGACTAATAAGATGATTTAGACATAGTGATGAATCATTTATATTTTCTATTAGAGTATAATGTAGTTCAGTAAGTTCTTTGGTGGGATGAAATATTTTATATTTTTTCATAATATTTAAATTTTTCTTAATAGTTCGTTCATAGTTTTTTAATAGATTTAGTGCCTCATTAATTGTTAAATTACTATTTGGAATTAATTTTTTTCGATCAGAATTAATAGGATTATGAAGGGAATAATGAACTTTTAGTGGAATATTTAATTCATTTACAATATTAGTTAATCTTTTAAGATTATCATTTGGCATCATAGTTGAAATAGAATAACTTATATTTTTATATCCAAGTTTTTTTATTTCTTTTTCATGTTCAAAGACATCTATTAATAATTTAAGATTTAGAAGTGGTTCTCCTACTCCCATAAAAGAAATAAGTAGTTTTGATTTTTCTGTATGGTATTTAGTTAATGTTTCTTTTAAACAATTTAAAAAATCTTCTCCATTTATTGGAATCATTTTTTTATTATTATGAATACTAGTTAGATGGCACATTTTACAGCCAAGATTACAATAATGATGAGTTGGCACACATATGACATCTTTATCTTCCCTATTATAAAGCATACTCATTTCAATAATTTTATTATTTACTTCATATACACATTTTATAGTTCCGTCAGTATTATCTTTAAAATTTCCAATATTTTTTATCATTTATTTAGTCACCTCAAATTTATTTTAAAAGAAAAATCTAGTTTTTAAAATTGCTAGATTTTTAATGAGGTATTAACTAAAATTTAATGGTTTTATCAATATAGTCTTTTATAAATTTTTTAGGAGCACTTGTTAAATATTTGGAGTTAAAGATAAGAATAATCTCGACAGTTGGAAGTTTTTCTTTAATGTCTAAAATTATTAAATCTTTTTCGTTTTGAATGAGATTTTTAATTACATACCCAATTCCAAGATTTTGTTTAACAGCAGATATTATCATCTCACTAGTATGGAGGTTTAGGGCATCATAATTATTAATATTATATTTACTAAATAGTTCATCTAAAGATATACGATTGGCAGTATTTTTAATTGGTAAAATTAAAGGCTTGTTAGTTAGTTCTTTAATACTTTTAATGTTAGAGTAAATACTATCATTCTTAGTAAAAAAGGCATAGGATACTGTATCTAATTTCTTCTTAATATAATCACTATCTAAAGTAATATTAATTGGTGCTGAATCAATAACGAAATCTATTTGATGTGTTTCAAGTAATTCAATTAATTTAGTGGTTGTTCCAGTTATGATAGTAATTTCAATATTAGGATATTTACTATGAAAATTTATTATTTTATCAAATAGAAAAAATGAGCCTATATTTGATGGCATTCCAATAGATAGTTTTCCTTTCTCTAAGTTGTCTTCTTCAAGCATAGAACGTTCAGCGATAAGTAAGTTATTGTAAGATTTTTCAACATAATATAATAGTTTTTTACCATGATTAGTTAATTCCATACCGCTGGGATTACGATAAAATAATGTTCTATTTAATTCTTCTTCTAGTTTTTTTATTGATTTACTAATAGCTGGGGCAGATGTGTAGGTTGCTTTTGAGGCTTTGGATAAACTACCATATTTTGCTACTGCATAAAAATCTTTGTATAAGTTTAAGTTAATATTATTTTTGTACATAGTAACTCCTTGTTTAATAAGATTATAGCATTTTAAAATTTATTTTTTCAACAATCTTCTATTAACATATATTTTTACTTCTTTTAATTATTCTTCATTATTGATATAATACATTTATGAAGAAGTATAAGAATTATTTAATTACAATTATTTTTACGATGGGAATTCAAGCATTTTTTTATTTTATATTAAAGAATTTTATTGGTAATTTTAATATTATAAATTCTTTTATAGATATTCCTTTAGTTAAATTTTTTGTGTATTTTTATGATTCTTGGTATCCTTTTATTGTACTTAATACGTTTCTTATTTATAAATATGATAAAGCTAATTTTAAGTATTTAATTGTAAGTATGCTATTTTCAACATTTATGGCCCATATAACTTTTCTTATCTATCCAAGTATGGTAATTAGGCCAAATATTGAAATAAATAGTTTAACTGATTGGCTTTTAGATTTTACCTATAAAACTGATACTCCTGCGGTTAATTGCTTACCATCTGTTCATGCAATATATTGTTTTGTTACAAATGCTTTTATTTTAAAAAGTAAAAATATTAATAAAGGAAAAAAGCTAATTCTTACTATATATTCATTATTGATTGTATTATCTACTGTTTTTATTAAGCAGCATATAATAGAAGATGTTATTTTATCATTATTTTATACTTTTATTACTTTAGTTGTTGTTTATTTAAGTAAAAATATTATTGATAAAATATCTAGTTCGTTTTTTAATTGCTAATTTTAGCAATTTTTTATTTATTAATAAAAGATTAGCTTTTTAGAAAATTTATCATTTTCAAAGGAAAGAATCTTGATTTTATAAAAGAAACTTTGTAATCAAAGTTCTTCGATACATTACTATCATTTTATTCCTTCTTATCATAATGATAGTTGTAATAAAAAAATGACACTTAATTCATTAACCATGAATTAAATGTCTGTCTTAAATATTTAGGGTAGACATTCAACATGCAAAACTGAATGTTCCCTTTTTTATTTTATGCAAGTTTCCTTGACATATTCATAATTAACATAAAAAGGACTTTTTTACAAGTCGTTTTACTATCTCGAAAAAGTTCGAGTTAAATATAAATTTGGTGGAGCCGAGCGGGTTTGAACCGCTGTCCAAAAGTATTTCATAGTATGATCTACAAGTTTAGATAATTTTTTATTTCATTAGTAAGCCACAAACTATCTAAAGAATTACTAACTAAGCTTATAAATATTCATTTAATAAACTAAGCAATCTATTAAACATATTCTACTATTATGAACCCAATATAAGCTCTGTAGAACTAACTTATATTAAGTGAACCTATGCCAACTTAGGCAAATGCTAGTTCAGTATTAAAATTAAATTTGTCAGTTATTTTAACTGTTTTTGCTGATTAGGTCAGCAACCACTTGCACATAAAACAAAATCTACTTTTGTCGAAACCAAAAACGGCCCCGTGTATTAGATAATATCACATTTGGAGTTAATTATCAACTTCCTCTGGAAGTTTAATATTTACTTCTCCATCTTTAGATAACATATATTTTTCTCTGGCATACTCTGCTGCATATTCTGGATCTTGTAATTTAGTTATCTGGGCTTTTAATTCTTCTTCTTCTTTTAATAAATTATTATAATTTTTTTCTAATTTAATCTTTTCTTCACGATTAATAAATATTTGATTCCAGTAATGTAAGGAAAAAACTGCTAAATATGAAATAATTATTACTATTAACATAGACCATATTAAACATCTGCGTTTATCTTTTTTAGTAATTTTTCCCATGCTAAACACTCTCCTAGGTTAAATTATAGCATTTATAATTACTTGTGAAAGTGTTTTTTTATAACTTTACATCCTTTTTTTATAATTTGACACTTTAATGTATAAAATAAAGCCACTTATTATGCTTAATTTTAAAATATAATTTATGATGCCTAAATTTAAAATAAACATTAAATATATATAGCTAAAAGTTAAAAAAATAGTGATTAAACAAGTTAATAGTTTTGATTTTGAGATATATTTAAAAATAAAACCATAAATAAATCCTAAGGTTAGAGATATTAATATTTGAATAAATTGAGACATTATTTAAATAATTTCATAAGGATACTATTATCTTTGGTTATTACATCGGTGTATGTAAATGAATTAATTTTTCCTTTAATAGAAACATTTCCTTCTAAGGTATCAAGTTTAATCATTTCAAGATTTTCACCTTTAATTACTATATTTCCCATTATTGATTCTAAGTTAAATTCTTTATCATCAAAGTTTATTATTTTTTTAATACCACTTATAATTATGTTTTTTCGGTCATTTAATTTTAATACATGTGTAAATGCTGGAACATCTATCATTTTATCCATTATGAGCCTCCTAGTAAAATATATTAGGAAGTGTATAAATTTATGAATATAAAAAGTTCACATATTAGTGAACTTAAGCCGCTTTATTGTATTCTTCAAAAATAGCATCTTCAAATTGTTTACGTACGTCTGAATTGATAGGGTGAGCTATGTCTCTATAACCTGTAGCAGTTTTTCTGCTTGGCATTGCGATGAATAGTCCATTTTCTCCTTCAATTATACGGATATCATGAACTGCAAAAGCGTCATCTATTAACACTGAAGCTAGTCCTTTCATGTGAGATCCTTCTTTTTCAACTTTACGTACATTTACTGATGTAATTTGCATAACATCACTCCTTCCATATGTTCGCTAATTTAATTTTAAAGCCTTTTATTGAAAAATGCAATAGTTTTATAAAAATGTTAATGAAATATCTTTGCTAAGAATATCGTTGTATGAATAGCTTTTTCGGTCAATTCCGTTAGATACAATAAATACATGTGAATAATATTCGACTATGTAACCATAAAATACTTCATTACGATTACGATTTTCTTTAGAGATAATTTTTACTTCTGTATTTAAATGATTTTTTATTTCTGTTTTAATAGAATCAATCATCGTGGATACCCCACATACATAAGTCCATTTCCAATGACTCCTCCCATTCCATCTGAACCATATTTAGTTTTATTTAATAATGTAATTAAGTCTATAGTATCTTGCTTATTAGTTAATGCTATGTTAGTAGCAATTATAGCTGGATCTAAAGCATGGATATTTACTCTTTTAGGGCTTGATGCAAAATTAGCACCACATTTAATTAATTCTTCATAGTCACTTTGACAAGCACCAGCTATAATTACTAATTTTTCATGATTTTTTTCATATTTACGAGCTTGCTTTACTGCTTCACAGAAATATTTTGAATTCTTATAATTTTTCAAATCATTTTTATTACCTTTCTTTTTGTAATAAGCATCATGACCAGTTATTATTAAAATATCTGGGTCAAATTCTTTTAAAAACTTTAGTACTTTTATTGGTAAATCTTCTTCTTTTATAATTTTACCGATGGCCTGAAGTTTGTGTTCTTTATAATATTTTAAGCATCTATTTAAGTATTCGGAATCACCATCTGGCGACTTTTGTTAAGTAAGTCAATGACTTTTAATAATTGGCAACTTATTATTTTGCCATTTTTTATACAACTTTTGTTTCTTATTTTTAACTTTTTATCTCTTATTAAATATTCCTAAAATAATTTTATTCTTTTTGGCTCTCCTAGTCCGAATTTAAATGAAATTTTAATTGTTTTATCTTTGTATAAATCTATGCGTTCTATAAAATAATTTATAGTTTCATTTATAAAACTATCATTATTAAGAAACATATGATATTTTTCCATTATTTCTTTTTTTCTTAAATCTATATTAGTAGTTTCTATTAAAGATTTTAGTTCTGATTCTAACTTTTTCTTTTTTAATGTTTCTTCATCTTTTAATTTCATAAATTCTTCTAAACTAATATCACCATTAGTTTTTCTCATATATAATTTTTTTATATTATTAGTATGCAGTTCTATATTTTCTTTTATATTGGAGATTTTCAAATTGTTTCTTTCTTTTTTTAGTATATCTTTAGTAGTATTATTAACTATTTCATCTTCATCTACATAGGTATTAATTAATTCGTTTATTGTGAAAGTAATTATTCTTAATAATTTTTCATCACATATACATTTTCTATGACAATGCACTCTATTGATAACATTAGTACATTGAAAATAATATCTTAGTCTTTCTCCACTTTTTCTAGTTGGTATTGGTAACATTTTTCTGCCACATTCACCACAGTAAACTAATCCACCCAAAACACCATTATAATCATTTTTTATTCTTCTCTTAGTTTGCTTTAAACGATTATTAGCTGCTTCAAATAATTCATCAGTTATTATTGCAGGGTGGCATTTATCGATTGTTTCTCGATCTCTTTGAACAATATATTTTCTTTTGTTTTGATAATAGTCTTTTTTTACACTCTTTCTTTTTACTATTTTTCCTGTATATGTTTTGTTTTTTAATATTCTATAAATAACAGCTCCAGACCAATCATAATAATATGCTTTATTTTTGCTTGGTGTCATTTTTAAATAAATAATAGGTGGAACTACTTTTTCTTCATTTAGCATCTTAGCTACTTCTTCTCTACTTTTTCCACTTGCTATTTCGGTAAATATTCGCTTGACGATTGTTGCAGCATATTCATCTATTTCTAGTGTTCTGTAATTATTTATTTTTTTAATCTTATAACCATATGGTGCTTGAAATCCTATAAACTGTCCTTCATTTGTTTTAGAATCAAAAACTTGTTTTAATTTTTGACCTGTTTCTCTTGCATATCTATCATTTATTACTGTACGAATATTTAATAATATTTCTTTTGTCGCATCTTCTTCATTATCACTATCATATTCATCATTAATTGCAATAAATCTAATATTATATTTTTTAAAATATTCGCTTATGTAATAGGCAGTTTCGAGAAAGTTTCTACCAAGTCTTGATAAGTCTTTTACTATTACAGTTCGAATACTACCATCTTCAATATCTTTTTTTAATTCTTCAAATCCTGGTCTATTAAAATTTAATCCAGAATAACCATCATCTATATATTCTTTATCAATTGATAAGTTCATTGTACTAGCAAATGATTTAATTATACCTAACTGGTTATATATGCTTTCTGAAAACTCTTTATACTTATCTAAATCATCTTGTGATAATCTTACATATGCTACTGTGTAATTATTCATTTTCTTCACCATTAATATTAAAATTAAAATAAATTTTAACAGTTTTATCTTCGCATATTTCTATTCGATCTATTAGAGTATTTATCATTTGCCTAGTTGGTTCTTTAACTTTTAGAAAATCATTAATCAATTTTTTCTTTGTTTTTTCATCGGCAAAAAGATTTCTTGATTCGTTAATTGCTATTTCTAAACTAGAAATTTTGTTTTGAGTTTCTTTTCTATCAGTTTCTAATTCTTTTTTTATATTAGCAAACTCATCAATAGATAATATTCCACTTGCTTTATCTTTGTATAAATCACTAATTGCTTTATCAATTGTAATTATCTTTGATTTACTTTTATTGAGTGAATCTTCATATTCCTTTAATACATCAAAGCTACATACTGATGTTTCGTATTGTTTTTCTAGTTTTTCATTGTTAGCATATTTTGATAATATGTTTCTTATTTCTTTTAAAACTATGTCATTTAAATCTTCTTCCCTATAATAGTGCATTGAACATACATTATTTCTAAATCTTGCATAATTTCTACATATATATACTGGTGTAATAATTGAAGAATCTTTTTTGTTTTTAATTCTTCTAACTCCCATTGTGCATCCACAATCAGCACATTTAACTATTCCCTTTAATAAATAATCATAAGATCTGAATCTAATATCAGTCGTACATTTTGAAGTATTAACTTTTGAAAATTGTTCATCACTTATAATTTTAGGTAAAGCATTTTTGATTACTACCCATTTGCTTTTTGGTAATAATTTTTTCTTTTTAGATTTCAAACTTACTCTTTCATATTTTCCTTGTGTTAAAGTACCAATATAATTTTCGTTTTGTAATATATGCTGTATAGTACAAGATTTCCATAGGTTAGTTGTAATTGTTTTAGGGATGTTCTTACCTCTATAAACATCTGGAGGTAATATTCCTTCATTAGTTAGTGTTCTTGCTATCATATTATTAGTTATGCCATCACATTTCATATCAAATATTCTTTTAACAATATTAGCGGCATATTCATCAATTACTAATATCTTATTATTATTTTCTGACCTTTTATATCCGTATGGAACTGTTCCAGATACAAATTCTCCTTTTGCCATCATATCATGTCTAACGCTTTTAATTTTCTTTGATATATCTTTTAAATACATATCGTTTAAAACTGCTTTAAATGGCAAAAGGTCTTCTGTTCCATTTGGAGTTAAAGTATCATAATTATCAAGAATAGCAATAAATCTAATATTATGTTCAGGGAAGTATTTAAAAATGTAATTTCCTGTTTCAATGAACTCTCTACCTAGTCTAGACATATCTTTAACTATTACACAATTAATAACATGATTTTCAATATCATTAATTAATCTTTTAAATCCTGGTCTATCAAAATCACCACCAGAAAAGCCATCATCTATGTAATAGTCATATATATTTATGTTATTTTCTTCTGCAAATGCTTTTGTAAATTCTCTTTGATTTTTTATACTACCACTTTCTGAGTCTTTTTTCTCGTCTTCAATTGAAAGTCTTAAATATAAACCTGCTTTGTATATAGTATTAGTTAAGTTTATCAATTCATACCTCTCTTTCTAGTCTTAACCAATCTCTACATAGCAATAATATTATAATTTATTATTAGTATCTTTGCTAATGTACAAATTAATTATTTTTTAGTATTGACTTTAAATAAACTTCAAATGCTTCTAACATTTTTTCACTAATAGATGCTGCTTTATCATCATAAATACATATTACAAGTTCATTATTTTTCATGTATCCTCCTTTTTAAACTTATGATTTTTTATTTTTTTAATGAATAAAATTATTTTTTAATATTTAATAATATAGAATTGATTTTTCTCATTTCTTCTTTTGATAGTAAACATATAAATCCTTTTAAATCATTGATATGAAGTATTATTTCATTTTCTAAGAATAAATAAGATTTAGGTCTAATTCTATTTAATTCTTTAACTTTAATGTGTGTATTTTTGTTTCTACCTTTTGACTCTTTTTTTATCACAGGTATAGCTATAACTGATTCATAATCACAGTGTATCACTAATATTGGTGTCATTCTTTTTAAATCAGCATAATATAAACCACTTTCAATTATTTTCTTCATTAAAGTCCCCTTTTTTGGGTATTTTTTTTATTTTAATTATTAATCTTTTTTTAACTTCTGGTAGATCAAGTATTTTAGTATTATTTAATATATAAGTTGCATGTTTTTCTGCTTCTACTGCATTTTTAGCATCTATATTAAAATCCCATTGTTTTATAATTTTTATTTTATATCTATTTATCATTATCTTTTCCTTTCAATAAATAATGAACACCAGCTGTTTATTAAAGTTTGAAGAAATATTAAAATTATATTTTCGTTTAACCCCAACTGGCATCCAAAATAATTTTTTATAAATAATGAATCATCAAACGACTAACTGCTAATTAGTTCCATAGGAATTACACCTCAACTGTGGATCTCACAGAGTCGCCTCCATTGCTTGAGTCTGTGGCTAGGCGAAAGTATCATTATCCTTATTACTTGTCATCGCATTATTAGGAGCAACCTAATATTTATAGTCAAGTTTTAATCGTCAAGCGAACTTACTAATGTGCTTTAATTGTTTTCCAATTAGTAATAAGAAAGTATTTGATGATTTCTAAAAATAATTGTCAAAGAACTAATTGTTCAAAATAAGAACAAGTGAGAAAGAATTTTTATCCCTCTCACTTGTTTGGCAGTTTAAAACGATTTTTGCAACCCAAAAATTTAAAAATTTTTAATTTTT
>CAJOQL010000034.1 GCA_905236935.1 uncultured Bacilli bacterium | reverse complement strand
TATAATTGAAGAATCAAAGCGAGTAGCGGGAATAGAAAAGATAGACTTATTTTTAAGTGATGAAGAATTAAGAAAACAAGATGAAGAATATTATCGCATGGAAGGCGCAAGAGATAAAACAATTCAAATTGCTAAAAATTTATTAAAACTAGGAATTAGCATGGAAAATATTTTGAAAGCAACTGGTTTAACTTCCAAAGAACTAGAGATAATATCATCAGAGTGTAAATAATAGCTGAAAATAATTATTTCTTAATTAATTAAACTAGAGAGTAACCTAAAATAAATTCTCTGGTTTTTATTTAATATAAAATAGTGTATACTATATATTGTGATTAATATGTTTAAAGAAGAGTTAAAATTAGTGCCAGAAAAACCTGGTTCATACCAAATGTATGATAAAAATGATATTATAATTTATGTTGGTAAAGCCAAAAACTTAAAAAGAAGATTAAGTTCTTATTTTCGTGGAACTCACACTGGTAAAACTCAGATGATGATTGAAAACATCGCATACTTTAAATATATTGTTACAAATACTGAATTAGAATCATTTATTTTAGAAATAAATTTAATCAAAAAATATAATCCTAAATATAATATTTTACTTAAAGATGATAAAAGTTATCCTTATATCGAATATACTAGAAAGCCTTATCCTAGTTTAAAAGTAGTTAGGTATTTAAAAATTAAAAAACATAAAGATAAAATTCTTTTTGGACCCTATGTAAATGCATATGCTGCTAGAAGAATTGTGTCTTTAATAAATAGATTATACCCATTAAAAAAATGTGAAGGTCTTCCTAAAGAAGTATGCTTATATTATCATATTCATGAATGTTTAGGTTATTGTACTAAACAAATAAGGGAAGATGAAATTCTTAAAATTGAAGATGAAATATTATCATTTTTAAGAGGTAATGAAGATGTAATCAAAAATAAGCTTAAAGAAAAAATTGAATACTATTCAGAAAATATGAATTATGAAATGGCTCTTGAACTTAAAAATGAGCTCGACTACATGACTGTTGTACTAGAAAAACAAAAAGTTGAAATAGATGTTAAAGAAAACATAGATGTCATAAATTATGCCTTTATTAATGGCTTTATTTCAATTGAAATATTATTTATCCGTAATGGTAAACTAATTGGTGAACATAATGAAATAACACCTGTAACTGATAATTATTTAAGTGAGATTGAATCATATATTGCTATTTTTTATCAAAAACGTGAAATTCCAAAAAGTATTATAATTCCAGATGAAATAGATGAATCAGTTTTAAAAGATTTAATTAGTACTAACTTTATTAAAATTACAAGAGGGCCTAAATATAAGCTACTTAAAATGGCTTATGAAAACGCTGAAATTAGCTTAAATAATAACTTTAAAAGAATTGAGCAAAAACTAGAAAGAAGTCACGGTGCTAATGAAGAACTAGCTAACCTTCTTGGCATTGGTATTAAAAGAATTGATGTTTTTGATAATGCACATCTTTTTGGAACTTTTGCTGTTTCTGGTATGGTAGTATATATTGATGGTATGCCAGATAAAAGTAAATATCGTAAATATAAGGTACATACTGATCAAAATGATGATTATCATACTATGAAAGAAGTTATTTATCGTAGAAGTTATCATGCTCTTATAGATAATGATGCTCCTGATTTAATTCTAGTTGATGGAGGCACATCCCAAGTTCATGCCGCTAAAGAAGTATTAGAAGAACTAAATTTAAATATAAAAGTATGTGGTTTAGTCAAAAACGATAAGCACCGAACTAATGATTTGCTAGATGGTGATACCTTAGAAATATACCCAATTGATAAAACAAGCAATTTATTTCATTATTTAACTAGAATGCAAGATGAAGTACACAGATTTACAATAAATTATCACAGACAAATTAGAAGTAAAGGATCAATTCAAAGCGTTTTAGATGGAATAGAAGGAATTGGTGAAAAAAGAAGAAAAGAACTTATCAAAAAATTTGGTAGCGTGAAAAAAATGAGTGAAGCAAGCATAGATGAATTAAAAGTAATATTACCAGAAAACGTTGCTACTGAACTTTACAAATATTTACAAGAACGCAAGTAAATGATATAATTAATAATATAAGGAGTTGATAACATGAATGAAAATAATGAAAGCCTAAAAGAATATGACACAAAAGAGTTTAGTTATGAAATGCTAGAATATTTAAGAAAGAACACAATAATAGGCCCAATTGCTATATTTAAAATTGCAAGTGCTCAAAGGGAGGCTGCTTTAGTTCAAAAATATTATCAAGAAGTTGAACACGATAATGTAGAATTAGACACATCTATTGCTGATTCTTTAGAGTTTTCTTACCGTTTAAATGCATTTGAAACAAGAATATTTCCAATGTGGGAAAAATATGGCGACGGCTTGGGTTTAGAAGAATTTGCTTATAGGGTAATTAACGATCATATTAATCAGTACAAAAATAATAGCATGACTAGATAGAGTAAGCATATGAATTTTATAAAAAAGTTTTTTAAAGATAAAATAATAATTAATATTGCATTAATACTATTTGGTTTAGTATTAGTTATATTTCCTTTAGAAAGTATAAATATTGCATCTAAAATAATTGCTGGCATCTTAGTAGTAGCTGGCTTATCTAATATAATTTATTTCTTTGTAGATAAAGATATTAAATCAAGAATTGATACAATATATTTTCTAATTAGTTTAATTGGTATTGGGGGAGGAATATATACTTTTCTTAAACCAACATGGCTAGTTGCAACAATAAACGTTGTAGTAGGTATTGTGTTAATTATAAGTGCTATTAATAATCTTAGATATTTATTTAAATATACTACTAGAAATAATTTATGGTGGGTATTTACTATAATATCATTTATAATATTAGCTCTTGGCATTATAGCATTAATAAATCCTATTGAAGTAGCAAGCCTAATAACTAGATTTGAAGGAATATCTCTAATATTTGATGCAATTATGTCACTTATGATTATGAAAAGATTTACGCTTATGTTAAAAGAATAATATAAGCGTTTTTTCTTGCTATTCTTTTCTTTTTTTCTTATAATAACTTGGTATTAAGAAAGGATAATAATTATGAAAGACTACAGTCAAAACTCATTTGAAAAGAAAAGTTTTATTTTAAAATACGATATCGATGCTTTAGAAAGTACTATCTTAGTATATTATGCAGATGGCACTACTCAGTTGCTTCCTTATACTATTACTCAAGAGAAGATTTTACTTAAAAAGATGAAAGAACAAATCTTAAAAGCCAATAAATATAATTTAAAAAATACTTTAAGGTTACAGAAATATCTAATTTTTGACTTAGGAATTAAAGCTTATTTTTTAACTAATATAATGTTTATTATTATGAGCCTTTTTTCTAATCCAATTTTAGGATTATATAATTCATTAGCGCTATTCTTATTTACAATAGGTATTTCTAAACCATATAAAAATAATAGAAAAAAGATGAATGATTTAGTTGAATTAATAAATGATTATCAAAAAAATCTTAATTTTATTAATAATGAAGATAGCTTTTCTAACAAAAAAATATTTACAAGAGAAGTAATTACAAAAGCATCATCAAGAGTAAGTCATATCATTAATAATGGTATTATAGTTGATGAAAAAGAAAGATATATGGAATTATTACATAAAAATGAAGAACCATATGTATCTCATATAGTATCTAAAGAAGACAATATAATTAACGAATATATGAATGATGGCTTTATAGATTATGGTAAAAGAGAAGTCCCATTTATAAATGTTAATACAGCAGAAATGCTATCTGAAAAAGAATTAGAAGAACTTAAAGATTTAACTAAAAATAGTAACAATAAAGTAAAAGTATTATCTAAAATAACTAATTAAAGGAGAAATAATAATGAAAGATTTTTGCATACATGATTATGAAAAACGAGATTATATTTTAAAATATGAAATTGATAAACCTTCAAATGAAATAATTATTTATTATGCTGATAAAGAAACTTATAGAATTCCTTATACAATTAAGGGTGAAATACGCTTATTAAAAAGGATGAAAAAGCAAATTGAAGATTCACCATATTTTATTGAAGATGCTAAATCTAACAGAAATATTTTATATTTTAAAAAAGGAATGTATTTAACATTTAGTGCTGTTGCTATGGTATTTCTAACTTATGGTGTAATGGGTGCAATTGAATTAGGAATTGGAGTTAGTGCTTTTTTAGTAGGACCACTAGCAATGAATGCTTTAGCAATTTTAGCTGCTAAAAAGAAATTAAATAAAGTTGATAGTAAAATAGATGAAATCAATATAGATATTACTGATTATAATAAAAATGTATTTTACCTATCAAATGAAAAAGTATTTGCAAACGAAAGAATACTTAGAAGAGACGTAGTTAAAAATGCTCCTAAAAAAGTTCAAGAATTATCTAATAATGCTGAATTAAATGAAGTACCTATCTTAAATCTTAATAATATTAGCATGCTCTCTATGAAAGATTTAAAACAAACATACAAAGCATCTCTTCAAAGCCATGGCCCTGAATTAGTATTAAAACCATATAAGAAAAAATAATAAATACACTCTAATTAATTTTAGAGTTTTCTTTTACATAAATATACATAAAGATTTATATTTATGATAAAATTATTTAGGAGTGATAGTAATGAATGAATTCAAATTTAAATCATTAGATGAACTATATCATAAGTTATTACCTGCTTTTAGAACTAAAGTAGCAGATTTAAAAAGAAACAAAATTTATAATATAACCGAAATAGATATTTGGAATTATCTAAAAACCTATTATTGGCGTAACAAACAAGGTTTAACTTTATCGGACATGGTAAATGATATCTTAAACACTCCACATGATGATTTAAGTTTATTTGTTATGAATAATAGAAAAAAAGAAAAAGATAGTAGTATTTTATAGGAGGAAGATTTAGTGCAAAAAGAAGAAAAAATACTTAAAAAATGTGAAGAAAATGATTTTACAGCTAGTGAATTAGAACTTATTAATGAAGTAATAAAATTATATAAAGAATATAATTTAGATGATGAACATGCTTTAAATATTGCTTTAATTGTTACCAATTTAAATGCAACAGCAACTACCATTATTACACCAATTTTATATGCCCTAACAGTAGTCTATAATAAATTAACTCTTGATGAAGTTAGAGAAAAATATGGTGATGATATCGTAGATTTAATAGATAACTTGCATAAAATGGATAGTTTAAGATTAAATGATTATAATGAATCATCTAGTATTTATTTAAGGAAAGTTCTAGTTGGAATTAGTGAAGATGTAAGAGTGTTAATTATAAAACTTGCTAGCCGTTTAGAAGAAATGCGCAGCTGTGATTTAATAATAAACGAAGAAGAAAGAAAAAGAATTATTAATGAAACTATGACAGTTTTAATTCCTATTGCACATCGTCTAGGAATTAATAGTATCAAATCTGAGCTTGAAGATTTATGTTTAAAATATTCTAAACCAGAAGTATATAATGAAATTTTAGAAAAATTAGATGGAACTAGAGAAGAGCTTGCCACTGTATTAGAAGAAATGAAACAATCTATTATAGATATCTTAACTGAACATGGCATTAATTTTAAAATAAAATCTAGAGTAAAAAGTGTTTATAGTATTTATAATAAACTTTCATCAGGTAAAAAATGGAGTGATATTTACGACATACTAGCCATGCGTTTAATAGTTCCAACTGCTGAAGATTGTTATCTTGCTATTGGTCTTATTCATGCTAAATACCGCCCAATTCCTAAAAGATTTAAAGATTACATTGCAATGCCAAAAGAAAATATGTATCAAAGCTTACATACAACAGTATTTGGTATTGATGGCTATATGTTTGAAGTTCAAATAAGAACCCCAGAAATGGATGAACTTGCCGAACATGGTATCGCATCACATTGGTCATATAAAGAGCACGGAACAAAAGTAGTTCAAAATTTAATGGAACAAAAACTAGAAATTTTTAGAAATACTATCGACTTAGCCAAAGATGAAGAATCCGATGAAATATTTCTTAAGAACATGGAAAATGAGCTTTTATCAAAACTTATTTATGTATATACTCCAAAAGGTGACTGCCTAGAATTACCAGTAGGAGCTACACCCATTGATTTTGCTTACAGAGTTCACTCAGGAGTAGGGGATACAACAGTAGGTGCTATTGTCAATGATGCTATCGTTCCCTTAAACTATGAACTTCAAGATGGTGACATTGTTAAAATTAATACTAACTCTAGCAGTAAACCAAATAAAGATTGGCTTTCATTTGTTAAAACTCAACAAGCCAAAAATAAGATTAAATCATATTTTAGTAAACAAGATAGAGAAAAATATATAACAGATGGTAAAAATTTACTAGATAAAGAATTAAGAAAACAGCATTTAAGTTATAACAATATCTTTACTGATGAAAACATGAAAAAAATCTTAAATGAATTAAAACTTAAAGATGAAGAAGATTTATACTTAAGCATTGGTTCTTTAAGATATACAGCAAATTATATTATAAACATAGTAAGTGAAAATAAAAAAGACATAACTGATTTAATGCTCGATCGCGTTAATAAAAACATCTATGAACCTAAGACTAATTATAAAAATGATATTATCGTAGCTGGAACTGATAATATTTTAGTAAAACTTGCTAAATGCTGTAAACCAGTACCAGGTGATGAAATAATCGGATATATTACTAAAGGAGAAGGCGTCCTAGTTCATAAGAAAAATTGTCATAATATTAAAGGAATTGATAACCGCATTATTAATGTTGAATGGAACGATCAAAAAGATAATAAACTATTTGTAACAAGCATTTTTATAAAAACAAATAGTATGAAAAATCACTTACTTGATTTAGTAACCTGTGCAAGTACCAGAAATATTGCCATTAACAGTATTAACGAAAAAGAAAATGGTGAAGTAATCAATTATGATGTAAGTGTTAAAATTCAAAATGTTAATGAACTATCCTTATTTATTGAAGATGTACGTAATTTAGATTTTGTAGTTGAGGTAGTAAGATGAAAGTAGTAATTCAAAGATGCAAAAATGCTTCTGTTGAAGTTAATGGTAAACTCATAAATAAAATAGAAGGTGGCTACACTATTTTAGCTGGTTTCCACGTTACAGACACAGCAGTTGACATTGATTATATAGTGAGAAAAATCCTTAACCTTAGAATATTTGATGATGAAAATGGCATTATGAATAAAAACATAATTGATGCTAAAAAAGAAATCCTATCAATTAGCCAGTTTACTTTACAAGCCATAAAAAAAGATGGAAACCGGCCTAGTTGGAATGAAGCTATGAAAAGTGATGAAGCCATTAAATTATATGAACTATTTAATCAAAAATTAAATGAAAAAGTTAAAACATATGGTGGCGTTTTTGGTGCTGATATGCTAGTAAAAATTGAAAATGATGGCCCAGTAACCATAATTATTGATTCTAAAAATAAATAAAAACAAATGGATAGTTTATTAATTTCCATTTGTTTTCTTTTGTACTCCAATTACTGATCCAACGATGCTCGATACCGTTAATATTAAGTAATATAAAATAGTATTTATTTGATAATTATTTTTAAAAATAAAACTAATAATGAATAAAATAAGTGAAGTAATAAAACCTAAAATAATTCCATTCAATAGCCCTTTTTGATTAGATTTTCTGCCTAAAATAAGGCCACTAATTAGCATTGTTATTATCATAAATATTAAAATAATCGTACTAGATGTCTTAGAACCTAATAAATTAAAAATTGAAAGTATTAAAGGAAGAATTATAGAAACACCTAGTGGAATAGCAAGTACTTTTAAATATTTAATAAACGTATTCAAATAAATCACCTAATTAAAATTATGTTAATTATTATTATTTATGCAGCATCTTGCACATTTACTATAAATTCGTGTTAAATTACTAGCTCCTAATTTTGTTCCACCAAAATATCTAACTACTAATAATAAATGACTATTTAAATTATTATATTCTAAAGTTTTCAAGAAATTCATTCCAATATCTCCCGGCTCTTTATCATTTGTTTTTCCAGCTGTATTAAAAAGCTTATATGCATAAGGAATATGTCTATATCCTTTATTACTTTCTTTTACTATTTTCAAAATATTATCTATTTCATCTTTATTATCTATTTCATATAAATAACCATAAAACTTTGACTTTTTTTCCTCAATAAAAGAACTATTAATTAATTTCATAATATCACATTTAAAGTATAACATGAGCAAGTATATTTTGCAAAAGCTCTTAAATAAATAATTAAATGTTATTACTAATATAAATGGCTATTTTTAACACTAATTTGCTCATTTTTATTTACCAAATATAATAAAATGTGTTAGAATATCAAAGGTTAAAGAAAAGAGATGATTTTTATGGATGCTGAGCCGATTAGAACCAGTGGTAAATGCACTGATGAGGTATATGAAAGATTTATAGAAGAATATAGTAAATATATACCTGAAAATATTGATTTGTTATTTTCCAATTTATTAAATTATCTATACGAAAATAACATAAATAATGGGCAATACACCATTGTTATTAAAAATACTTTAAAAGAACTAATAAATGTAGATATATTTGATGAAGTTATCGAAGAAAAATATATTGATTTTAAAGATAATGCTGAAACGAATTATAGGCTTTCTATATTATTACCAATGATTGTTAAATTTAGAATGCTTACATATAAAAAAGCATATGACTTAGCAAGCAAAATCGTTTTAGGCAATATACCAGATTATAAATCATATGAAGATTTGAATTTAGCACGTATAGTATTAATTGAAAATCCTATAACGAATTTTTATGTTGATTTAACTAGCTATTTATCTGAAGAAAGTTTAGAAAGATTTTACAATGAATGCACAATGTTAAATTTAATTAATAATGCATTAGAAGGAAAGGGTATTACTTTAGAAGATATAGAAAAAATAGATAAAAACGTCTATAAACTACATTCTAGAACTTTTGAGTATTTGAATAATAGATTTGTCCAAAGAAATAGATTTCTAGAAAGAAGATGAATTTATGCTTAATATTACTCTTGCTAAAGATGATCTAGCAAGACAATTATTTCCAACTTATATTGAAAATTTATATATAAAATTAACTAACGAATTAATAACTTTTGCTAAATTAATTAGTAAAAGAGATGGTTCAATTAATAAACTTGATAATATAGATGATAATACTCCAGATAACGAAATTTTAAAAACATTATATTCAATGAAACAAGATGTATTGAATATAAAAATAAATGATTCACTAACTACAATGCGTATTATCATGCAAACAATAAAAGATAGCAAAAGTATAAATGATTTAGATACTGTTCATATAGTTTTAAATAAAGAATATAGTAATGAACAAATAGAACTTATTCAAAGTTATATTGAACTTCGCAAAAGTATTTATCGTTTTATTGAATATATAGGTGTTTTCTTAATCAAAGGTGATAAAACTGATGATTTAATTAATACTATGTATTTAGTAGCCTATAAATCATTAAAAACTTTTAATATTGATGAGTTATTAGTTAAAGATACAAATTTAGCTGAAATTACAAAATTAATGAATTTAGTTAATTTATTTATAAGTAAAAGAGAAATTAATTTAGAAAAATTAAGAGAATTAAGTACATTAAAAGAATATCCAAATTACGTGGAAATAATTGAAATTTTAAATAATGTATATATTAAAACTATAAGTCCAAAAGTAAAATAATTGGGCTTTTTATTTACCATTAATTGTGCTATACTTTAATATATAGTAGGAGGCTAAATATGTTTGGTAAAATAAAATATATAAGTGATAATAATGCTATTGTTGAAATAAATAAAGATGGTAATGTAATTGCAAATTTAATGAACTTACATGTTGTATTTGAAAATGGAACAGATAGACTACTCGGTGAAGTAAAAAATATTGATGAAAATACAGTTAAGATTGAATTATTAGGAGAATTTGTAGGAGATAGATTTATTCCTGGAACTATTAAAAAGCCTACTTTAACAAGCAATCTAAGAGTTATTAATAGTGCGGAGTTAGATATAATTATGGGAAGTAATAATCCAGCTTCTCTTTATATTGGTAAAAGTCCTATTTATCCCGAAAGAAATATTTATGCAAATATTAATGATTTATTCTCTAATCATTTAGCAATATTTGGCAACTCTGGTTCAGGTAAATCCTGTTCAGTATCAAGAATTATTCAAAATATCTTTTTAAATAAGAATTTTTTATCTTATAATGCTAATCTTTTTATTTTTGATGCTTATGGTGAATATAAAAATGCTTTTAAGGTAATTAATCAAATAAATCCTAATTATCAATATAAATTTTTAACTACCAACCCAGTAGAAGAAAGTGATATGCCACTGCATGTTCCTATTTATTTACTAACTAATGATGATATAGCGCTACTACTTAATGCTGAAACACATGCTCAACTTACTATAGTTGAAAGAACTATGAAACTAGCTAAATTATTTAGCCAATCAGGGGCAAATATTGAAAAATTAAAAGATCATCTAATAGCAAGTGCTATCCAATCAGTCTTATTTAGTAATCAAAATGCCTCAGGAAAAAAGAATGATATTTTTAAAATCATTGCCTCATGTTCAACTCCTAATTTTAATATGAATACTGAAATACCAGGAATTGGGTATACAAGAAGGTTTTCTGATTGCTTTAAAATAGACTCTAAAGGTGAATTTGGTGAAAGCGTTTTACTTAACGAATATATTGCTAAAAATTTAGATGAAGAAATAGAAAAAAATATTACTTTACCAGATAGAGCTTTTTATACTTTAAATGACGTGGCAAAAGCATTAGATTTTGCTTTAATTGGTGAAGGATTCTTAAATAATCGTATAATGGAAGATTCTGCAATTATCTTAAAAGTAAGACTTCATTCCATAATAAACAGTAATAACGCTAAAATATTTGATGTTAAAGAGTACTATAATTTAGAACAATATATTTCAAGCCTAATAGTCTTAAATAATCGTAGAAGTCAAATAATTAATATAAATTTAGAAGATATAGATGATAATCTAGCTAAAGTAATAGTTAAAATTATTAGTAAAATGGCCTTTGACTTTGCTAAGAGCCGTAAACTTAGAGCAAGCATACCTTTCCATTTAATTATAGAGGAAGCTCACAGATATGTAACAGCAGATAATGATAAATTCTTACTTGGCTATAACATCTTTGAAAGAATTGCTAAAGAAGGACGTAAATACGGAGTTTTAATTGATTTAATTAGTCAAAGACCAGTTGATATTTCTGAAACAGTTGTTGCGCAAATGAGTAATTTCTTAGTTTTAAAAATGACCCATCCTAAAGATTTAGAATATATTGAAAAAATGCTTCCTAACATATCAACAGATATAATTGAAAAATTAAATTCATTACAACCAGGAACATTAGTATCATTTGGTAGTGCTTTTAAAATTCCACTACTAATTAAAATGGATTTACCAAACCCTTTACCATATTCTAGTAACTGCAATGTTTTAGAAAGATGGAAAGGAACTAACAATTAGTAAAGTATATGCTTTACTTTTTCTTTTGTAATAATTATAATAAACAGCATTGAAAGAAGGAAGAATATGTACAAAGAAGCTTTAATATATGATAACAATGTAACTTATAGTAACGAACAAGGTAATATAAAAGAAAGAGAAAATACTGCATACATTGAAGAAATAATGGAAACCGAAAATGATATAGAGATAATTAAAGATAAAATAAATGATAACAAGAAAGATTTACATCTCCTTAAAATGTCTAAAAAAGATCTTTTACTGTATTGGTTAATATTAACTTTTTGGTCCTCTTCAATGATTTTACTAGAACTATTTTTAGTTGTTCCATTTTCTAAAACTACTGGATTTTTACTTCAAACATCAGATATATATTATTATCTAGGATGGTTAGATGTTGAATTAATTGGAAGTAGCATTATTCTAGGAAAAAATATCAAATATTATAAAAAAATTAAAAATTCTTATACTTTAAATAGATTATTAAATAAAAAATTAGGTCAAAAAGAAAAGGAATTAATTGAATATAAGGCCAAACAAAAAACTCTAGAATTTGAAAAAAATAAAGAAAAAAGATTAATAGATTTTGCTATTGCTAAAGAAAAATATCAGCGTACCCTTAATAAAGAATTAAATATAGAGATGTATCCAAATAGAAAAAATGCAAAAGCCAAAGTTTACGCTAAACACTAAATGATATAAAAATATTAGTAAAATATAATACAATAAAGAAACAAATTATAAATAAAAAAGCATTAATATATGATGATAAAGTTATAATAAGTAATGAAAATGGCAAATTAAATACATGTCAAATTATCTTAAAATAAAGAACTTTATAGAGTTATGAATAATTATGAAATAAGGGTAAACCTAAATTTTTAGTAAAGCGATAAAAAACTATTTGAAAATATAATAATAAATGATATAATTAAATTACCTAGAAAGTGGTCAATTATAAAACCGACTAATGGTGATTATTGGGAATCTAATTAGATGGTGGTGTTGAATACTTAGGCACAGCTTAAGGATCCTAAAACCATTTATGTGATGCCCACCTGTTGTAGAGCGGGTTTTTATCACTGCGACTGTTTTCTAGGTTTTTATTTTATTTAAAAAGGACCGTGTTTTTATGTTTGATAGATTAATTAAACTAATTGGTAAAGATAAATTTACTAGATTACAAGAAGTTAATGTATTAGTAGTTGGAATAGGCGGAGTAGGTGGATATGCATTTGAGGCTCTTATTCGTTCAGGAATAAAAAATATAACAGTAGTAGATGGTGATATAGTAGAAGAATCTAATTTAAATAGGCAAATAATAACATCAAATAAGAATATTGGTCTTCCTAAAGTAGAAGTTGCTAAAAATAGAGGACTAGAGATTAATTCTGAATTAAATATCGATGCCAAAAAAATATTCATTACAGAAGATAATTTCAATGAGATTTTTGATAAAAAATATGATTATGTCATAGATGCATGTGATGATTTAAATGTTAAATTATTACTTATTAAAAATGCTAATAAGTATAAGTTAATATCTAGTATGGGAACAGCTAATAAATTTAATCCATCTTTATTTCAAATAACTACTCTTGATAAAACTAGTAATGATCCAATTGCAAGAATTTTAAGAAAAAGAGTTAAAATGGCTCATTTACATCGAAAATTTAAAGTAGTAAGTAGCACCGAACCACCTGCTCAAAAAGAAGCTCTAGGAACCAATAGTTATGTTCCTGGAATTGCAGGATTACTTTGTGCAAGCTACGTAGTAAATGATATTACCAAAAAATAAGTGCTTTTTAGAAATCTAAGCACTTTTTTTCATTTCCATATTTATTCTATTCAAATTATTTTCATAAGTATTATTTTTAGGATGATAAAACTTTTTATCTTTAATACTATCTGGTAAGTATTGCTGCTTCACCCATGAATTTTTATAACTATGAGGATATTTATAATCTTTACTATTTGTTTTAATATGATTAGGAACCTTTCCTGTACTACCATTTCTAATGGTACTAAGAGCAGCATCAATAGCAAGATAGGCACTATTGCTTTTAGGAGATAAGGCCATTTCAATCACTATTGCAGATAGTGGTATGACGCACTCTGGATATCCAACTCTTTCTGCTGCATTAATAGCAGCATTAAGTTTAGGACCAATACTAGGATTTGCAAGACCAATATCTTCATAAGCAATAACTGAAAGCCTTCGCTCAATTATATCTAATTCACCACCCTCTAAAAGAACCCCCAAATAATAGATAGCAGCATCTGCATCAGATCCACGAATAGACTTTTGCAAAGCACTAATTGAATCATAATAATTAGAATCATTTTTATCTATATATATTACTGGTTTTGAATTAATATTCTTTATAGTATCAAGTGTAATATGATAATCATTACTACTATAATAAGCCATCTCTAACATATTTAAAGCACTTCTTACATCCCCATTAGATAATTTACAAATTTTATCTAATATCCCATCATCAACTATTACATTATCTAATAATTCAGTTCCTTTTTCTAAACACTTTAATATATCTTTTGGTTTAGGCATTTTAACCTCAAATATTTGGCATCTACTACGAATTGCTGGATTAATTGAATGATAAGGATTTGACGTAGTTAAACCAATCATAGTAATAAGGCCATTTTCTAAATAAGGAAGAAGTAAATCTTGTTTATCTTTATTCATTCGATGTATTTCATCAATAACTAAAATCATACCATTATATAACTTTGCTTCCTCAATTACAACATCAAAATCATCTTTCTTATTTACAACTGCATTTAAAAACCTGGATTTTAAACCAATCTCATTAATTAAAGCATTAGCTATTGAAGTTTTTCCAGTTCCTGGAGGTCCATAAAAAATGCATGAAAATAAAACTTTATTTTTAACTAAATTAGTAAGAACCTTATTCTCTCCAATTAAATGCTCTTGACCATAAATTTCATCTAATTTAGTAGGTCTTATTCTATTTGCAAGTAGTTCCATATATGCATCACCCTTATGTTATTATATATTAAATTTGCTTAATTTTAAAGTTAAATGTATAATTAAAATGGTGGTAAAATGAACGATAAATTAATAGATGATTATGAAAGATATTTAACATTAGAAAGAAATTATAGTCCTAACACTGTTAAAGCATATATTAACGATATAAATCACTTTAATCAATTTCTAAAAAAAGATTTACTAAATGTAAGCCCTACTGATATTAAAAACTATTTAAAACATATTAACAATTTAACAACCAAAACAATTTCACATAATATTAGTTCAATTAATAATTTTTATAATTATTTACAAGTAATAGAGATTATTTCATACAATCCAACTAATGAAATAGAAAGACCTAAAATGGAAAAAAATATTCCTACTTATTTAAGTTTAGAAGAAGTATCTAACTTATTAAATATTGAAGTTAATAATGAATTTAATGCTAGGAATAAAGCAATTTTAGAACTATTATATTCATCTGGAATACGTATTAGTGAACTTACAAGTATGGAATTATCTAATATTGATTTAGATGATTGTCTAATTAGAATTATGGGAAAAGGTAGTAAAGAAAGAATTATCCCTTTAGGAGATTATGCAATAGATGCCTTAAAAGAATATATTTATAACTATCGCGATAAATTAAATAAGAAAAATAGTTCATATGTATTTTTAAATAATAGAGGTGGTGTTTTATCAAGACAATTTATATTTAAAACTATTAAAAATGAATGCATAAAAAAAGGTATTAAGAAGAATGTTTCTCCTCATACCTTACGTCATACATTTGCTACCCATCTACTTAAAAATGGTGCAGATCTTAGAATTATTCAAGAACTTCTAGGACATGAAAATCTTTCAACTACTCAAATTTACACCCATTTATCTAATGATAAATTAAAATCTGATTATGAAGAATACTATCCTAGATAACTTAAACAACTATTTACTTCTATCTTGTCTTTTAGAATTTTCTCTGTTATTATTTCTATTGTTGTTTTGATTTTGTCTTTCATTGCGATTATTATTTCTGTCGTTGTTTTTTTCATTTTTCTTTTCCATAATTTACCTCCCACTATTATTGTGGGTAGTTTTTTAATAATTAATCATAAATATTTTGGAAATATATGGTATAAACAATTGTCATTTAAATCTAATTTTATTATAATACTATTTACTATGAAAGGAATGGTATTTTATGCCTGGAAAAAGATTAGATTATATTGATTTTGACACATTTTTTATGACTACAGCACTAATTGCAAGTGAAAGGAGCAAAGATCCAAGAACTAGAGTAGGGGCAGTTATAGTAAAGAATAATTATATTCAATCTATTGGTTATAATGGAACTCCAAAAGGAATGAATGATGATATTATGCCTTGGGATTCTACTGGTGAAAAGACAGGGGATTTATTGCAAATAAAAAATTCATTTGTTGTTCATGCTGAAGCAGATGCACTAGATAATTTACCAATTGGATTTGATCCTAATGGCAGTACTTTATATGTAACTTTATTTCCATGCATGGAATGTGCTAAAAGAATTGTTAATTTAGGAATTAAAAAAATAGTATACTTAAAAGAATATGAAAAATCTTCTAATATAGTATCATATCATTTATTTAAATTAGCAAAAATTGAAGTAGAAAAATTTACTAATTTAGAAAAGATTAGAAATGCTTTAGATAGTATTAATAATCAATTAACTTTAATACAAACTAAAGAAAAAGAAAAAGAAGAATCTTTAACTAGTAGACATATTTAATAAAATAATAATTAACTAATATAATATTGTGCTAAAAAAGACATATAATTTAATATGAATAGAATTATATTAGCATTTATAATTAGTTTAATGGCAGGATTATCGACTACATTAGGATCACTTTTCACTTATATTAAAACGAAAAATATCAATAACTTTATTGGCAAATCTTTAGCATTTTCTGGTACTATGATGATTCTTATCTCAATAACAGAATTAATACCTCAAGGTTTTTTCTATATAAATAAAGAATATAGTACTATTTTTGCTATCATAAGTCTCATTATAATGTTTTTAATTGGAGTAGGGGTTAATACATTATTAAAGGCTAAAATAAATAAAAAACTAGGTAAAAAGGGTAGTTTATATAAAGTAGGACTTTTATCAATGTTAGCCTTAATGATTCATAATATGCCAGAGGGGATACTAACATTTCTAAGTACAACAATGGATATAAAATTAGGAATAAAGCTAGCTCTTGCAATTAGTTTACATAATATTCCAGAAGGTATTGCTATTGCAGTACCAATCTACTACTCTACCTACTCTCATAAAGAGGGGATATATGCATCTTTACTAAGTGGACTATCTGAACCATTTGGAGCATTATTAGCATATTTATTTTTATATAAGTTTATAAATAATACAATGATTAGTTTTATATTATTATTTGTCGCAGGAATTATGGTTTCAATAAGTATTAATGAAATATTTGAAGAATCAAAAAAATACTCTAAAAAGAGCATCTCAATTGGAGTAGTATTAGCAATAATTTTAACTATAATATCAGAACTATTTTTATAATATAATATTAATGACAATGAATACTATAATGCTTATTTTTTATTTCAAAATACCATAGTTAACATAATATATATTATAGGAAGTTATATATTATCTAAAATAACATGATAAGTTTGATAACATTATAGAATATTGTACATAATAATAATTAAATATAAAAGATTAAAATTACCTAAATTATAAATTAATAATTATTAGACATATTAAAATTCTATCATAGTTTCTAAATAATTTATTTTAAATTTATAGAATTATTTATTACATTATAATTATTTCAATTAATAAACTATTTAATAAATATTGAATATAGATTAATCATTGATAATCATTAATAAATCCAATAATATTACAATTATTCTACTACTACTCTGTTTTCTTATAAAATCAAAGTAGGGGAAGTGTTAATTAAAAAAGAGAAAAATAAGTGCAATAAACGTAGTAACAAATAAATTATAAGGCTTTATATTAGTTAACATAATATTAAGTGTGATTATTTTCAATATAATTCAATCTTACAAACAATAATATCTAAATTAAAAATTTGAAAAACTATAATATTTAATAAAATCCTCAAATAGTAGATAAAGATTAATCCCCTCTTAGATAATTACAAAATCTTTCCCCTTCTCTACTACAACTACCCTCTTGTTTCTATTTCAGCAAGTTTTTCTAAGAATTCAGCTGCATTTGCTTCAGTTAATTCAGTATATCCTAATTCTTTAAGTGCTTGTGTTCTTAAACTAAATAATTCTTGAGTTCTTGCTAATTTTTCTTCATTTTTTTCCTCAATCTCAGCAACAAAACGTTTATGAGATTCAATTACCTTAGCTTTACTTGCACTTCCACTATAATATAAACTAAATGCAGAATGAACAATGCCTTCAAAGCTAAACTGCTTTTCTTCATTAAATTTAAAACTATTTGGGTTTGTATATCCCATAAATTTACTTACATAAGCTAGCAAATATTTAATTTCTGGTGTGCGATCAATGGATTGCAATAAATGATACATATATAGTAATGAATAATAGTTTTCCTCATGATTATCATTATCTACTAATTTATCTTTAATTAAAAAAGTAATATCAGTTACTAACTGTTGTTCCTCTTTTTTAAGTCCTTTTAAATTTAAAGCTTCATTTTGAGGTGTTTCCTTTAAACCTTTAGTAATACGGTCCTCAACCGCTAATAAATAATCTGTATTTACTTTAATATTCTTAATGGTATCAACATCGCCATCCTCAATATCTAATAATTTAAATAATGAGATTTTTTTATCTTTTGGCCATTTAGCTAAACTATCAAGTTCTAAATAATTATAAACCATTTGTCTAGAAACTCCTAAATATTTTGCTAATCTAACCTTAGAAATACCTAGTTCTTGTAATAAATCATTTAATTCTTTCATTATGCTTACCTTCTTTACAATATAATCTTATCAAGTTTACATTTGCTTGTCAATACAAAGAAAAAGAAAATCCAAAAAATTGGATTTTAAAGTATATTATTATTTAACTAATAAAATTTCAGAATTTATTATTTTATAAATACCAAAGTTTTTTCTCATTCTTATAAACAGTTTTAATAATTCCAGACCCCAAACATTGTTCACCTAAATATAATACACATGCTTGACCTGGGGTAACTGCTTTCGCTTTATCAGGATATTTTACTAAAATTTCATTATTTTCTAAATATTCTAAAATAACCGGAACATCTTCTCCACGATATCTAAATTTTGCACTACAAAATGTATGTCTAGATGAGCATATAAAATTAACACTATCAATTAAACAAGCATCAGAATATAATTCTTCAGGATCTTCTCCAAATGCTACATATAAAATATTTTTTTCAACATCTTTTCCAACAACAAAGTGCTTATCCTTATTTCCTGAAATACCAACATTTCTTCTTTGACCAATAGTATAATTCATTAAACCCGTATGAGTACCAATTTTTTTCTTTGTTCTTACATCTATAATATCTCCAGGATTTGGTTTTAAATAATTAGAAATGAACTTTTGATAATTACGTTCTCCAATAAAACAAATACCTGTCGAATCCTTTTTTTTAGCAGTTGCTAGTCCTTGTTCTTCAGCAATTTTTCTTACCTCAGGTTTAGTCATATCACCAATTGGAAATAAAACATCTTTAAGCTGATCAGGAGTAAGTTGTGCTAAAAAATAAGTTTGGTCTTTATTTAAATCAGTAGCTCTTAAAAGGCGATTGCCTTCAATTCTAGCATAATGACCGGTTGCTATATAATCAGCACCAAGTTTTTTAGCTTCTTTGATAAATAAATCAAATTTTATATATTTATTACACATTAAATCAGGATTAGGTGTTCTTCCTTTTTTAAGTTCATCTAAAAAATAGGTAAATACATAATCCCAATATTCTTTAACAAAATCAACTCTGTGAAGTGAAATATCTAACTTTTTACATACCTCTAAAGCATCATTATAATCCTGTTCTTGTGGACAAATATTTTCATTCAAATTAGGATTACCTTCTATATCAGAATTAACCATTGAATCCCAATTACGCATAAAAAGGCCAATTACCTCATAGCCTTGTTCTTTTAATATATATGCTGCTACTGAAGAATCTACTCCCCCACTCATACCAATTACAACTTTTTTCATAAACATCACAGGGTAAATTATAACAAAAAAGATGAATAATGTCTACCTGAGTAAACATTTATTCATCCTATTCTTAATTATATTTTATGTTCGCAAGTAGAACTAATAGCTTTTTTCAGTTTCTTGTAAAATTGGAATATAATAATCCATTGTTTCCATATTAATTACAATATAGATGATTAAAAAATCAGTTGGAATTTGATATGTATTAGTATTATCTTTAGATTTCCTAGTTAAATCCTCCAAAGCTATTTCTTTAGCTCTTTTAAATAGCATATTTTAGAAATGATTTTACTAATTAATCATTAAAATATGGATCATCATTTTTCATTTCTTTAATTTTTTTATTAAAGTAATTACTTGTTATTTAGTTAAATATATAAAATATGGTTCTATAAAACTTTTCTCTAATTATATTTTATAAGTCAATACTAGCAAAAAATTTATTAAATACCATCAACTGCATTCTCATATAGCCATTTTTTTAATTCACTATTATCATTTGTTTCATAATAATGTATCAATCTTGTAAAATATTCTCCTATAAGTTCAACAGGAATAGATATTATTCCTTGACCATTTTTAATCATTTCCTTATTAGCAACTAAATTAGCAACTCTTTTATTGCCATCCAAAAACATTTGACTTCTTTGTATCCAACAAAAAATATCTATACATCTATCTAATTCATTATGATTTTTAAGAATTTCTTCTAATTCAATAGTATAATCACATTCTTCAGGAAGTTTTGGCCTCCAAGAAGTTCCAGTAATACCTACTCCTTTATCTCTGAATTCACCTAAAGGATATATATTTTGGCCTTTACATATTTCAAAATGAATTTTCTTAATATAATCAATAGTTAATTCATCATTTACAGTATTAAGCACATATTCCCAGGCATCTTTTAATCCTTTTAATTTTAACATATCATCTATTGAAATATTACCAGTATTTACATTATTAAGAAATGAATAAGTATCTTCAAATGTAACTGCAATACCTTCTAAATTTGCACTTTTATATATATTATCAACTAATTTTCTCTTAGCAAAAAATATATTATCTTCCACACTCATTTGATATTTATTTTTCATAATTGCCACCAACTTTTATATTTGTATTATATCATTCTACAAAAGAAAAAGAAATATACTAGTTAATTTATTACCTAAATAATAAATAATTACATCATTTATTAAAACAGTTAAAATTACAAAAAAACATTTATACAAATAATTAATAATTAAGTCTTTTTTACTTAATTTAAGCCCTTTTATATATTTCTTAGTATAATTTATCATATTAATTAAAAAATAGCTTAAAAGGATTAAAAAAAGCATTTTATTAAAAATAACAAAAATACTTCCAAATAATAATCCATTTAATTTCTTATAACTAAACATTGAAGATAATAAAAATCCTATAGATACAAATTCATAAAAATAATAAGCAATAGTAATAGGACTCCCAATAATTATTAAAGATAAAACTGTTAAAATTGATAAAATAGCTAAATGAAATAATATATTATTTTGATTAGTAGATGATATTTGATTATTTATATTTCCTAGCTCTTGAATTATACTATTTTTAAGTTCTAGTGCTTGATTATTATATAAAATTATTCCCACTATTACTGATACAATTGCTAATGATAAAATAAATCTTAAAGTGTTAATATTACTACGAATCCATCTATATTTCATATTTTCACCTACTAAAACATATTATTGGTCTTTTATTTTTATGAATAATTTTGTATAATTAAATTACTAGTTGTATGGAAGGTGATAAAATGGCTTATCGTGCTAAAAAGAAAAGTATGGGTGCCAAAATACTTATTTGGATATTTATAATATCTATGGTAGGTAGTTTTGTAGGTACTTTAATTTATTATTTATTTAGATAAAGTTAAGTTTTACTTAGCTTTTTATTTTCCTAAAAAAAGAATTAGACTAATTAATATCTAACTCTACTTCTTCCACATAATACTATAATTACCATCTTTTTGATAAAAACTATCCATTAAAACTACATATTTAAAAGTATTAAGAAGTTCTTTTTTAGTATAAATCATTGCTCTTACCCCACCAATATAAGATAAACTCTCAGCAATATAATAGGTATCCGTATCTTTATCAATTCCAATTATCATTGCAATATGTCCCCACCAATTTATTAAATCACCAGCTTTTACTTTACCAGAATCTAATAAACTATTATTTAAAGGAACAAACTCTCCTAAATCAGTACATTGGCAGTCTCTTCCTGGATCTTCTCCTGCTCCAACATCCCCAGGCTCAAATCCAGCATTTTTTAGTGACCAAGTTACAAACCCCGAACAATCTAACCCATTTGGCATTAAAGCACCTGGAATATATCCATATTCTTTTTTATCTTCTAAATTTCTAATTTTACATCCCCATATGGCTGGTCCTTCTTTAGAAGACGAAATATTTTCTTTTTTACTATCAGCCAAATATAAACCTTTATGATAATATCTACCTTCACCATCTACTATAAACCTATTAATATTAGTCATATTACATGATTTATTCTCATATTTAACACGTCCATTTTCATAATAATATGGAACGCGATACTGAAACTCTAATGTTAAAAATCTAGCCGCAGCAACTGCACCAGCTCTAGTTTGATAACCAGCATTATTTATTTTATACTCTAATATTTCATCCAACTCTTTAGCTTCTTCTTCGCTATAAGCATTACATGGTAAAAGTTCTTTTTTATCTTTAGTAGCATAAGGTTTTGTAATTAAATCTGTAACTTTAATTTTAAGTTTTTCTTGTGTTTTATCAGAATAAATATAAGTTTCTCCTTTAGATAATCCAATAACTTTATTATTTTCTACTTTAGCAATACTTTCATCTTCACTTTTAAAATTATAATCTATTTTTTTATTATCAATAACTATATCATAAAAGTTAATTACATCTTCCTCACCAACTGCCATATACAACATTTCACTAGCAAATTTAAAATCTAAAACATTATTAACTATATTGCTAAGTTCATAAATATTACTCTTTATCCCAGTAGAATTAACTAAATACAAACTATAATTATTATTCTTTTCTAAATCAAACATACAAGTATTATCTATACCAATTACTTCTATTTTTTCATTTTCATACTCAGCTATACATGAAAAATTCTTATTTAAATAATTATTCTTCTTAGTAATTTTAATCCTCATAATATTAGATTCTTTATCGTATTTAGTTAGTTTAATATTTACAACATCAATATTATTAAAAATAAAATAATCTTTAGATCCATTATACACTGTAAATAATAACAAAAATAATAAAAATATTCCAAATAACCATTTATCTAGTTTTGTCATTTAAATCCCACATTTCTTATTCTTTTCTATTATATCAAAAAAAGAAATATAATCCTATTTCCTTTTTAATTTTTTTAATAAAAAATTTTCTTTTTTAACCGATAATCTTTTAATAATTTTATATCTGGGAATGCGATTTAAAATACTAACATTTTTATTATATAAATATTCAAAATATTCTTTATTGCCTTGAATTAACAATGGCCCATAAAATAGCTGCTTAAATGTATATTTTTTGTAACCTCTTAAAAATACTATATTAATATAATACTTTCCTTTATCAAAAATAGCACTTTCATGGCTAATATAAAATCCTTTAGAGCAAATACTTTTTCTAAGCAAATAATAATCATTATTAGATTGTATTATTAACTTATTAATCTGTGAAATATTTTTATGATTTAAAATTTTATTAATCGTTGATGAACCCATTCCACTAATAATTAAAGTATTAATATCTTCCGTTATAGTTTCAATTCCATTTCCAAGTTTAGGAATAATATAATCTTCCAAATGATATTTTTTAACATTTTTAATACCACTATCTAAGGCCTGCATATTTATATCACTAATTAATACCTTAGGTACAATATTATTTTGAATTAAATAAATATCTAAAAGAGCATGATCACAACCAATATCAGCGATAACATCTTCACTAGCAACTAAACTAGCTATAGATTTTAGCCTTTTGCTAATTTGCATTAATCCTCCATAAAGTCTTTTAATTTTTTAGCACGAGAAGGATGACGTAATTTTCTTAAAGCCTTTGCTTCAATTTGTCTAATTCTCTCACGAGTTACATTAAATCTCTTACCAACTTCTTCTAAAGTATAACTAGTACCATCTATAAGACCAAAACGTAATTCTAAAACTTGTTGTTCACGAGGTTGTAATGTTGCAAGTACACTCTTTATTTCTTCTTTTAAAATTTCATTAGTAGCATATTCCATAGGTGTAAGTGCTCTTTCATCAGGTACAAAATCTCCTAAATGAGAATCATCTTCCTCACCTATTGGCGTTTCTAAAGATACTGGATCTTGACTAATTTTAATTACCTCACGCACCTTATCAACAGAAATACCCATTTTTTTAGCAATTTCTTCTTCACTAGGTTCACGATTTAACTCTAAAGTAAGTTGTCTTTGAATTCTAGCCATTTTATTAATAGTTTCTACCATATGAACAGGAACTCTAATTGTTCTTGCTTGATCTGCTAAAGCACGAGTAATTGCTTGTCTAATCCACCATGTAGCATAAGTTGAAAATTTATAGCCTTTATCATAATCAAATTTTTCAACTGCTTTCATAAGTCCGATATTACCTTCTTGAATAAGATCTAAAAATAATAATCCACGACCAACATACCTTTTAGCAATAGATACAACTAAACGTAAATTACTTTCAGCTAAAATATTTTTAGCTTCTTCATCACCATTTGCAACCCTAACAGATAAATTCATTTCTTCTTCAGGACTAAGCAAACTAATACGTCCTATTTCTTTTAAATACATTCTAACAGGATCATTAATATTAATATCTTTAGTTAAATCTTCATCATTTAATACAACAACTTCTTCTTCTTTTATTTTTCCGCCTTCAGCATTACCATCACTCTCACTAGATAAAACAGCAATTCCATTTTCCATTAAAGCATTATATAAATCATCTAATGCATCACTATCAATATCTAATCCCTTTAAACTTTCAGCTAATTGTTCAAATGTAATATATCCTTCTTTTTTACCTAATTCAATTAGTTCATTTTTTCTTTCTTCAAATGTTTTAATTTCTTTAACAGCTTTTGCCATTACTCATTACCTCTTTTCAATTTAATTATTAAATCATTTAATTCTTCTTTTCTTTTAATATCATTTTCATTTTTAAGTTCATCTTTTAACTTTTCTATTTGTTTTTCATTAATCCAATTACGTATTATACTTAAAAAATTATCAAAGTCAATTTCTAATTTTTCAAAATCAGCATTTTGATTAATTATTTCTAAAATTCGATCTTTATAACTAAAACTTTCCACATATGTTAGAAAATCTGCAATATTAAATTCACCATTAATTTCCTTAAATGCTAAAATATCATTTGCTATATTAGTATAAATTTTATCTGGAAAATAATTAAGTTCCTTTTGATATCTCTTTATATATTTTGAATCATTCATCATAATATATAATATCGTCTCAGCAGTTTTTTCATATTTATTTTTCTTTTGTTTAGGCTTTATTACTTTAGGGGTTTTAACAATAGGTTCTTTTTTAATTAGTTTTGCCTCTAAAAGCATTTTATCTATATCATATTCTTCTGAAAGTTTATTTATAGTTACTGCCTTTAATATTTCATCATCACTCTTATTAAGTTCATCAATTATTTTATTAATATAATCAGCAAGTTCATCACTTTTCTTAAGATTTCGATTTTTCTTTAAATATCCTATTTTAAAATCAAAATAACTAATTGCATTTTTTATATTATCATTAAAAGCATCTACTCCGTATTTTAAAATATAAGAATCTGGATCCTTCTCACCAGATAATCTAACAACTAAAACATCTAAACCAGCATTTACCATTGCTTCACCATTTGTAAGAGTATTCTTTTCTCCAGCATCATCATTATCTAACATTAAAATAATTTTAGAATTTAGCTTTTTTAAAAGAGATAGATGTTCTTTAGTTAAAGATGTTCCTAATGTTGCACAAACATTTTTTATTCCAGAAGCATATATTCTTATAGCATCCATTTGTCCTTCACAAACAATTATAGATTTAGTTTTACTAACTTCATTGCGAGCCTTATCATAATTAAATAGAATATTTCCTTTTTTAAATATATTACTTTCTTTAGAATTTATATACTTACTAGAATCTTCACCATTAAATATACGAGCAGAAAACGCTACAACGTTACCTCTTTCATCATTTATAGGAAAAGTAATTCGATTTCTAAATAAATCAAGTAAACCTCTATCAGTTTTATTAGCTAGACTTAAATTAACTATTTCTTTTTCAGTATAACCTTTACTTTCTAATAATTTATTTAAGTTATTATCTGCTAAAGCAAGTCCTATTTTAAATTCATCTATAGTTTTCTCATCAAGTTTTCGCACCTTTATCAAATAATCTTTAGCTGCTAAGCCAGCACTACTATTTAAATTATTTATGAAATATTTATTAGCAAGTTCTAATAATTCATAACTATTTTTATTAGGATTATTTGCATTTGTATCAACTTTAAGATTATATCCTATTTTATCAGCTACTATTTTTACAGCAGTTACAAAGTCAACGTTTTCATAGTTCTGTACAAAAGTAAAAACATTACCAGAGTTCCCACATACAAAGCAAGTATAAATTTGCTTTTCTTCCGATACACTCATACTTGGTTTATGATCATCATGAAAAGGACAAACTCCAAAAAAATTTTTACCATGTGGTTCTAAATTTATATAAGATGATATAATATCAACTATATTACTATTATTTCTTATTTGATTAATTTCCTCATTCGGTATAATAGTCATAAAAAAACACCCTCTATATATTATTTATTACCCTATTACCCCCGATTTCCTTTATTTTTTTGAAACTTTTTGCACTTTTTTGACATTTTTCGCATATATTAGATATTTTTTAAAAGAAAAATCCCATTTTATAGTAAAAAAACAACCATATTTATAGTTAAAAAAATCTAACTAAAGATGATAAATCATTTCATAATGAATATTTTTATAAGAAAAAGAAGAATTTTTCATCTTCTTTGATACCTCACAATATTTAGCCCTATAATTGATAGTATTTTTATCTAATTATTAAATTAAATCATTACCATTTAATACAACCAATAAAATCTAATAATAGGCTTTAACAATATATCCCAAAAACAGCAAAACAATTTAATTACACTAATTATGATATTTGATTTTTTTATATATTTCCATAACAATAAATATAACTAAACCTATTAATAATAGAATTCCTAAATGTAAAATAGGAATAGAACTTGTTTTTAGCACCTTAGCTAATGGTCCTACTTCCATTATAACTAGACCAAGAATTACTGAACCAAGTATGCCAAATAAGAAAATATAATTACTACTAAAAGGAATTTTAAAAGCACTTTGTTTTTCACTTCTACAATTAAATGCATGAATATTTTGAATAATAATCATTAATGCTACAATATATCCCCTTGCAGCATCAACTGGCATTTTATTAATGTTAATCAAATAGTACCATACAGCAAATACTACAAGTCCTATCGTAGTTCCTGATACAAGTATTTCCGAAAATAAGATTCTATCAAACAAGTCTTCCTTTGGATTTCTTGGTTTTTCTCTCATAATATTGTTTTCTGGTTTTTCAAAAGATAAACTAAAATCTTGTATACCATCGGTAACTACATTTAACCAAAGTAGTTGAATTGCAATTAGTGGAACAGGCATATTAAATAAAACTGATAAACAAAAGAACAACACTTCTGCTAAACCACATGATATTAAAAAGTATGTAATCTTGCGAATGTTAGAATAGGCAACTCTTCCTTCTAATACACCATTAACAATAGAATTAAAGTTATCATCAATAACTATCATTTTTGCGGTTTCTTTAGCAATATCAGTTCCACTTCCCATTACTATACCTATATTTGCTGTTCTAAGTGCTGGTGCATCATTTACTCCATCTCCTGTAACTGCCACAAATTCACCTTGTCTTTTTAATGACTCTACTATTTTTAGTTTTTCAAGAGGAGTAACTCTAGTAAACACTTTCTTCGTTTTAATAAAATTATCAAATTTGTCATTACCTAATTTTAAATATTCTTCTATTTCTCTTCCTGTTGTTAATTCTTCAAAACTATTAGTTAATTTCAAATCAGAAGCAATTTTAAAGGCAGTTAATGGATGGTCTCCAGTAATCATTAAAACCTTAATTCCAGCCCCAAGGCATTTTTTTATGGCTCCATTTGCCTCTTTTCTTACTGGATCAATAAATCCTACTAGTCCCATAAATGTTAAGCCTGAAATACTATTTTCATTATAATCATCTGCTTCTTTTATTTTTCCATTTGCAATAGCAATAACTCTATAACCATCCTTAGCTAAAGATTCATTTTGCTTGTCTAATAATTTAAAACTTTTACTAGATACTAAATTAATATCTTTACAAAAAGAGCTAACAACTTCAAGTGAACCTTTTATAGTACAATATACTTCATTATTTTTCTTATAAAAAACGGCAGAATATTTATTTTGCGATTCATAAGGAATTATATCAAGAATTTCAATATCATTTGTCTTTACTTTCGTCTTTTCCCCTAATACTAAGAAAGCAACATCAATTGAATCCCCTAATTGTTCGTCACTAGAAAACTTAGCTTCATTATTTATTACCCCAAGTTTTGCAATTTCATAAGCATATTCTAAATTTTCACCAATAACTTTTCCATTAATATTATATCCAGCACCTTCAATAGTATAAACTCTTCCATTAGGAAGTATTATTTTCTTTGCAGTTTGTTCATTAACAGTTAATGTGCCTGTTTTATCACTTGCAATTACTGTACAACTTCCAAGTGATTCAACACAATGAAGTTTTTTAGAAATAACTTTCTTTTTAGCCATTCTAGTAGCAGCAATAGTAAGTGCCATAGTAAGAGCTAAAGGAAGTCCTTCTGGCATTGCAGAAACTCCAAGTGCTATTACATTTAATAATATTTCTTGAATAGGCATTCCCTTACCGAATAATAAAACTGCTATTACTAGTGATATAACTGCTATTATTATACTAATTTGTTTAGAAAACTTGTTTACACGAATTGTAAGAGATGATTTTTCTTCTTTAGTATTATTAATAGTATCAGCAATTTTACCTATCTCAGTATTTATTCCAATATTTACTACAATTGCATGTGCCCTACCAGTAACAACACTACATCCTGCAAATAACATATTGCTTTGACTTGTAATATCTAATAATTGTTCAGAATTAATTTCTTTATCATTCTTTTCGACAGCTAATGATTCTCCTGTAAGTATTGATTCATCTACAGTAAAATTATGAGATTCAATTATTCGTAAATCTCCAGATATTTTATCCCCAGATTCCAAAAAAATGAAATCTCCGATAGTTATCTTCCTTGAATCAATTAGTATTTCTTTACCATCTCTTAACACTTTTACTTTTTCACGTACAAGATTAGATAGTGCTTCTGCTGTATTATTTGCTTTCTTTTCTTGCAACGTTCCAATAATTAAATCAACAATAATAATAACAAATATGGCAACGGCATCTATAATCTCTCCAATAATAAGTGATGCAACAATTGCTACAATAAGTAATAAAACAATTGGATCAAACAGTTCACTTATAAATATCTTAAAAATACTATCTGATTTTTTTCTAGGTAATTCATTTAATCCATATTTTTGAATTCTTCTATTAGCTTCGTTACTTGTAAGACCTTTTTCACTAGTATTTAATGCATCAAAAAGCTCTTTTGCATTCATTTGATAATATTGCTTATTTTTCATTATATACACTCCTCATTTATATAACTAATTAAATATAACTTGATTATTACGCTATAAATATAAACTACATTTATTGTTATCATATTTATTTCTAATACATTGTAACATATTTACATCTGTTTTACTATACTATAACAATTTACTAGTTAAGTAGTATTATCTAAAACACATAACTTATAATAAAAAGTAAATAGAGAAAGAATGCATATTTTTGATATTTTATTGGCATTAATAAATAAAAATAAATGAAATAAAAAATATTAAAAACTTTTGGTTATAGAAAATATCAATCTTTATAACTAAAATTTTCTTAATTGGTTTCATCATAAAAGGATGATTTTTAATCACCCTTTTACATTGTATTTTTATTCTTCACCAACACTATTTGGCAAAGAACCTAAGATATTTTATTATTAAATAGCACAATTTTAAAAGCACTTCTAATAATTTTTATAAATTATATTTACTCTACACTTTTTAAAGATTCAATTAAATCAATTTTCTTTAATGCAAAATGTACTCCAATACTTACGATTATTCCAAATAAAATCATAAATCCAAAAGTTTGTAAATAACTATCTAAATGAATATTCTTAATATATTGCATAGTATTTATTTCAATTGAATCTATTAACCTATAGGCAAATAGAGTTCCAAAGAAAAGTCCTACTAGAATACCTATTACAGTTATTATAAATTCTTCTTTAATAATATAGTTATCTACTTCCCTATTATAATAACCTAATACTTTTAATGTTGCTATTTCTCTTTGTCTTTCACTTATGTTAATATAAGCTAGACTATAGAATACTACAAACGATAAAGCAGCTGAAAATATTACTAATACATAAACAATAATATTTAATGATTTAAATAATGAATTTGCTAGCTCTTTAACATTAGAAATAGAAACAGTACTTAAAATATGAGAATTATTATTTTTTAAATTACTTAATATTACATTTTCCTTAGTTACATCTTTAAGTTTTAAATATTGTGTATTAATCCTATATTCCCCGATATTCTTACTGTAAGTTTCTTTTGATATATATATATAGTCACCAATATAGTTTTCAGTAATATTAGAAATAGGAAATTCATATGTTAAATTATTACTTTCTAATATTTTAAGAGTATCTCCAACTTTTTTATTAAAATATTTTGCAAGCTTTTCCGTAATAATAACAGAGCCCTCTTTAAAATTTATTTCTTCTTTAGTTTTAGCATCTTTTAATGTTAAAGCTTTTCTAAATTCTATATTATCATCTGGAATAATAAAGGATACTCTTTTATTATCTACTTCAACTTGGTCAATTCTTGCATATACATTAAAATCTAATTCATCATTATTAGTTAATTTATCTAATTCATCTTTTGTAAGTTTTCCATCTAAAGAAATTAAAGCATCATTATGATTTATTTCATTATATTGTTTATCAACAACATACGTAATTGAATCTTTAATTCCATATCCTGAAAGTAAAATCATAGTACAAGATGCTATTCCAAAAATTGACATTGCTATTCTTCTTTTATATCTAAAGATATTTCTAATAGTTAGTTTATTTGAATAATTTAACTTATCCCATATAAATGATATCTTTTCAATAAAGATTTTTTTACCAATTGGTGGCGCTATTGGTCTTAATAATACAGTTGTTTTTTCTCTTACTAAATGATTAATTGTATATATTGTTGAACCTACTATACAAATAATACTTATTATAATTCCAATAATTATTGGTAAAATATTCTTACTATAAACTGTTATTGGAATAATATGCATAATTTTAAAGACCTTAATTATTATTCTAGGAATTAAAATATATCCACTAATTGCACCGATTATTCCACCTATTAATGTTGCTAATAATGAATAGATAACAAATTTTAATCTTACATCATTGTTACTAAAACCTAATGCTTTTAAAGTACCTATTTCACTTCTATCTTCAATAGCCATTCTTGCCATTGAAAGAAGACTTATCATAATTGATACTAAAAAGAATATTATTGGGAACATATTAGATAATTTTTCTACACTATCATAACTACTAATATATGTAATATATTCATTATTATCTTCTCTAGTTTGAATAAACCATATAGCTTCTTGCATTTTATTTATTTTGTCTTTAGCTAAATTAATCTCTTCTATAAATTTATTTTTATTTTTTTCAAATTCATCAGCATTTTTATTATATAGTTTTAAATTTTCATCATATTCTTTTATTCCTGCGTTATATTTTTTTAAAGAATTCTCATATTCTTTAGATGCATTATTTAACTCTTTTTCTGCCTTGGTTATTTCTTCTAGATTATTACTATATTCTACATAACCATTTTCTATCTCTCTAACTCCTGAAAATAATTTTTTTATATTTTCTTTACTTTCAGAAAAATCAGATAAATATTTTTCTATTTTATCATAATAAGGAGTGTTTTTAGGAATGCTATCTTTAATTATAATAATAAATCTATCATCTAATATTATCTCTTTTAATTGCTTTATAGTCATAGCATCTAATAATTCATTTAGCTTTATATCTACTTTTTGAAGAAGCGCTTCATCATTTATACCATATTGATTAAGTAGTGCTTCTAAATCTATACCATGAGAGCTAGCAACAGCTTTTACATTTACTAGACTTCCTTCTAGAGTTTTTTTAATATCAATTTTATCTTCACTAAAAAGATTAATCACATCATTAATCGAAAATGATGAACTATCATATTTTTTTATAAAATCAGCTAATTTATCATACGTTGTATTATAAGCTATTAATTTATTTTGTATTTCTTCTTTTCCAGAATCTAATTCTTTTTTTCCTTTTTGAAGTTTTTCTTTAGACTCTTTTAATAGTTTATTTCCACTTTGTATTTGTGATTTTGCCTTATCTAATTTAATTTTAGAATTATCTAATTGTCTTTTCCCATCATCAAGTTTCTTTTTATAATCATCTAACTTTTTTTGAGCTTCATTTAGTTCATTATTTCCTTTTTCTTCTTCCTCTTTTAGTTTACTAGTGGCTTCTTCTAATAAACTATTATATCTAGCTTCTTGTCTAATTTCTTTTATTGATGCTAATATTTTTTCATCATCATCTATTTTTTGTAAATATTCTTTTGTATTAGTTCGATATTTTGTAGCATCATTATCAAGAACATATATTTCTGTATAATAATCTAAATTAAATAAATCTTTTAAAGCATAAGAATAATATGCAACTTGACCATTTCCTAAACTAGTATTTCCTCTACTTTGAGTAATTTGATTATTATTTAAATATTCAGGGCTTATAACAACTCCAACAATTTCTAATTCATGCGTTTTCAAATCCTGATCATCAGATTCTAAATTAAGTATTATCTTATCCCCAATTTTATAATCAGTTTTAAAAATAATTCCATCTTCTACTACAATTTCATTATAATTTTGAGGCAATCTTCCCTCAGTAAGTATAATATTATTCATTTCATTATTAAGTTCATGTAATCTTAATACCGCTTCATGATCTCCATCATTAAATAAAGCATCTTTTGTATGAGAACCTATTACTTGATATTTATTATTAAGCTTTTCTATTTCTTTTATATCTTCATCTACAAGTCCAAGAGTTGAAATGATTTTTAAATCATACATTTTATTCTTATCATAGTATTCATCTAGCGATTTTAGCATTGTAGGGCCTGACATTTTCATTCCTACAAAAAATGAAACTCCTAAAACACTAAGAATACATAAGGAAAAAAATCTTTTTTTAGATTTTTTAATTTCTCTTAAACTCATAGTAATAATTCTGTTCTTTTTCATAATTTTACTAATCAATTCCTTTTTACCATTCAAGTTTTTTTACACTTACTGGCTTTTTATTTAAAATTACATCATCTGCTTTTCCATTTTTAAACTTAATTACTCTATCAGCCATCGGTGCTATAGCACTATTATGAGTTATTATTATCGTAGTAATCTTTTCTTTTCTACAAGTATCCTCTAAAAGCTCTAATATTTGTTTTCCGGTTTTATAATCTAAGGCTCCAGTTGGTTCATCACCTAAAAGAATCTTTGGCCTTCTTGCAATAGCTCTTGCAATAGATACTCTTTGTTGTTGACCACCAGACATTTGTGATGGAAAATTATTCATTCTATCATCTAATCCTACTTTTTTTAATGCTTCTTTAGGATCCATTGGCTTTTTACACATTTGAGTACCTAATTCAATATTTTCAAGAGCTGTTAAATTTTGAACCAAATTATAAAATTGAAAAACAAAACCAATATCATTTCTACGATAATTAATTAATTGTTTTTCAGGCATCTTAGTAATATTCATTCCATCTACTATAACAGTTCCGCTAGTTGCTTCATCCATTCCACCTAAAATATTTAAACAAGTAGATTTTCCTGAACCTGATTGTCCTAATATTACAACTAGTTCTCCTTTTTCTATTTCAAAACTAGCTTTATCTAATGCTTTTAAATCCACTTCCCCCATTTTATATATTTTTTCAACATTCTTAAATTCAATATAGGCCATTTAACTCTCCTTTAATACTTTTTATCTACTTTATATTTTCCATATTATACTAGCTAATTTTAGCACATTAAAAATATTAATTCAATTATTATACCTATCCATAAATAGTAATATTTATCAAATTTTAATATCTTGGACTAAAATATTATTATCTTCACTAACTTGTTTAATAATACTAATTATTCCATTATTTATAGCAGTAATTTCTTCTTTAGAATACTGCTCGGATAAATAATCATATATTATCTTAACTTTACCTTTATATTCAAAAATATGGATGGAAATTACATCAAATCCATATGTCCCAATATTATTGTCTCCCTCTACTTCAAAATTGATATTCATCTTGTCTGTATTTAATTGTAAATCTTGATATGATAAAAATACTTTAGATGGAAGAGGTCGATCATCATTATACTTTTTAAATAGTTCATCCTTATAATTATAAATATAATTCATATGCTGATAACAATTCTTTAGAGAAACTCTCATTCCTTTAACAAAATCAGCAAATGTTTCGTTTTTAATTCTAACAACAAAATATGCTGTTTTAGTTGTCATTCCAGTCATAAGCATTTCTCTTAATTTTCTTCTATTTCTATTTGCAGAAGATAAGAAAAAATTAGTTAAATTAGTTTTTTTATTAACATAAATACCATATGTACTCAAATAAAATGTTGAATTAGATATTTCATGTATTTTACAATATTTTTTTACTTTCTTTACAATATCATCATCAATGTCAAAAGTAAGCTTATTAGCTTTTGAATATGAAAAATTTTCATTTTTGGATGGAATATATGATACATCCGGCACATAACTATCAAATATTTCCTCCCAAAATTTTTTATCTTCCCTATACTTCCTACTAGATGGATATTTTTCTTCTGACTTAATATATCTTGAATAAGAAAAAGGTATAATTATTTTTATTTTTCCACTATAGTATCCTAATACTTCATATAATATTAGTCCTAAAGTATAGCCATCACCCATTACATGATTTAATTTTATTATTATCCCACCAAAGCCATTTTTATATCGGTAAATAACTATATTAAATAAGAATGAATTAAACATTTCAAGTGGCTTATTAATAATATCATTTTTCAAATTATTAACATCATTTTCTGTATTAACATCAATTATTTCAAAATTCATCTCTTGATAATCATCAAAGTACTGAAATATTTTATTATCTTCTTTACAAAGTTTAGTTCTCATACTATCATTTTTTTTAAAACAATAATTGATTGCTTCTTTTAATCTATTAAAATCTATTACTTGATTTATCTTTAAATGACCCCAAATAATATTTTTATTTGTAAAAACAATATTACCTTTATCATTAAATTCAAATAAAACGCGAAATTGTGAACTTGTTAAATTATACTTTTTCTTCATACACTACTCCTATACATATAGTATACCATATTTTTTAAGATTATATCTATTTATAAGATTTTATATTTCAATATAGAATGATAGAAATTAATTCATTGTTTATTGCTTCTTTTTTATTACAACAAAAAAAATCTTGTTTCTTTCAGTATTTATTATTGAAACGACTTCTCAATCTATTTTTGACTAGACTTTATAGCCGCTTATATAATAGTTTACTTCAGCATTCATTTTCTATTATTACTAAAATAACTTGTCATAATTTATTTTTTTCTCTTATTTCTTCCCATTCTTCAAAGCCTCTTATAATATCTTCATTATAATATGTTTTTTTCATAGCATCTTTATCGAAGATATATTCACTATAAGGACATAGTTCTTCTTCCCACATATGGTAATAAATAACTTCAT
>CAJOQL010000033.1 GCA_905236935.1 uncultured Bacilli bacterium | reverse complement strand
TTTGTTATATTGAGTTGTAAAATTTTTATTTAGTCTAATATTAATTTGCATCATATCCTCCTATTCATTCTATAGATTGTTTAAAATTTAATAATTGTCCTTCTTCGAGCTGTAATGCTGGTGCATTAACTAAACCTAAATCAATCATCTCTTGAGTATCTGTGTGAAGCTCGTATTGTATATTTTTACTATCTAATTTTTTTTGTAAAACATGACAACGAGGACAATTTGTACTATAAAATTTAATCATATTTTTTCTCTCCTTTTTATAATATTAAAATGATTTTAAAAGAATTAGTTGATTCTGTCCAAATCAAGAGAAAATAACAATATTAATTAATATTGTTATTCTATACCCTCTCTATCATGAACTAATTTTATATCACCATTATTAAAAATAGAAGTTATCTTATAAAGTTGATGAAAACTATTATTTTTATATGTTTTTCCGCACAAATGTATCATCTCTTTTAAAACCAGCTACTAATAGCTTAGTTCCTCTTGTGAACCAACCTTTTTCAACTACATGCTTAATATTATCTTCACCTAATTCTGAAAGTTGACGATTAAACATTGCATAATATTCTTTTGTAAATTTTACATTTACAACTCCTGTTGGAGTTAATAAAGTTACAGATGAACGATTATCATTTTTACCAATTACAGTTCCTACAATTTTATAAATTTTATAAATTGGAATATCCCTGCCATTGCGTTTAAAGAAATAATCAATAGTTGGTTCAGATGGTAATTCATTAAAATCTACAATTCCATATTTATCTTTATTCACATTCGCTAATTCATGTTCATGATAATAAAAACATAAAGCTTCCATTTCATATGAACTAATATTACCTGAGGCATATTTATCCCAATATTCCTTAAATAAAAGATTATTAAATTTATTTAAAATTTCTTCTTGATTATTCTTTATCCAGTCTCTTGCCACATCCATAATGTCTTGATATATTTTATCCCAATTTGTTTGCAAGATACAGGTTAAACCATTAATTACTTCAAGATAATCCTCATTAAAATTTTTATTATAAAATTCTTCGCACACATTATCAAAAACATAATATTTTCCAACTTTTTTATTTGTTTTTAAATATTTTGTAAATAAGAATGTTCTTTTTTGCAATTCTAATTCATCAGGAATTAAATTATGTTGAATTAAACCATTAAAATTTTGTAATGTTATTTTCTTTTTTGCCTCACATACTTTAGATATATAATATATCATTGTTACATTGCGGGCGCTGGTATGAAGTTCGTCAGCCCAATCTTTTTCTAATTTATCAAAAGCTCCCGCTTTAATTAAACTAAACATCGCACTTTTATTTAATGGACATTTTGCCATAAAATCAGCTATTCCCGCATATGGTCTATGACTAATAATTTGTTCTATTGTTGGTCCATTAATATTACTCAATGCTTTCATACCAAACAATATTTCATTATTTTCTTTATCAGGTTTAAAACTATAACTTGATTTATTTATATCTACTAAACTAACTTTAATGCCTCTTGACATAATATCTCCAATAGCTTTAGCTATCTTTCCGATAATCTGTTGCTTTTTCTTTCTTTTGTACTATAAAGCCATCTTCATCTTCTTCAAAATCATTATCTTCTTCAAGTCCACCACTATTAACAATTAAACAAGCAGTATTCCAATATATTGGGTTCCATTTTGTCGCTATAAACATTGTTTGAAATCCTATAAAACTATATGCTAAAGCATGAATAATTGAAAAAGAATATCCCATTTGAGGTCCAATACCACATGTCCATACATAATGTCCTAGACAAGATGATTTAGCTTGTTTTAACACTTTATCTCTTAGCTCAGGAATTTTACTCATTTGTTTTTTACCAACAACTTTACGAGCGGCATTGGCTTCCGCAAGAGTAAATCCACATATGTTTTCATCCATTAACATTCTCATTAATTGTTCTTGACTTGGCGGAACGCCATAAGAATTTTTGAAATATGGTTCTAAAACTTTTTGTTCATTTTGAGTTAAACCATATTCTCTCATTTCTTTATACCACAATGAAATATCATTTTTAAATCTAATATATTTTTCCATAGGAGATTCTTGACCTTTTTCTGCAGTCATTAATCTCATAAGTCCGTTAGCATCAGCCATTTCTAGCATTGACTCTGGCTTAATTTTTTTTGCAGCTTGACTTCCGCACCTCACTATCAAATTGGAAGATATTTAATACACTATTTTCTTGCAATACTTTCCAAATATTTTTATCATCAATAGGTAAAACATTTGGATGAAAATATTTATCATATACTTCTCTTAATGTTAAAGAACTATCTATTTCATTATACTCTTGTAATAATTTTATAGCTTCACATAGTTTGTCTTGAACTTCTGTTACTAAAAAATCATATTTTGTCATACCACATGCTTCACACATATGGAGATCATATGCTGTTATAACTTCACCTTTTGGAGTTCTCATAAATGAACCAAATTCATATGGATCTTCATCAAATAAAATAACTCCTGAGGCATGACTACTTCTTTTATTAACTAACCCTTCAATACCTTGCATAATTTCTAATAAGCCTGGATATTGATTAACTTCATTAATAAATATTTTTATTGGTTTACGACCTTTATCTTCATTACCATTAATAACATCACTTAATGACCATAAAAATCCACGTTCACTAGGAATTAATGAT
>CAJOQL010000032.1 GCA_905236935.1 uncultured Bacilli bacterium | reverse complement strand
TCAATCATTTTTTTACTTACTTAATGAAAATAATGAGCATGTAATGTATTCTACTGGTATATCTACTAGAAAAGAAGTAATATCTGCTAAAGAAATTAATGCTGAATATATAACAATTGAAGATTTTTTAGAAAATGCAGATTTTATTGTTCAATCATTTAATGGATTAAATGGCAAAATAGTAGTTATTTGCCAATATCAAGATTTATATTTATTAAAAGGAAAAGAAGATTTTTTAATATCAGCAAGTTTTAAGCTAAATCCAGAATTATTAAATAATGATAACATTTCTCTAGAAAAAGAAGAACTAATTAATCAAATAAAAAAACAAATTGAAGATAAAATTAATATTTTTAAAAAACAAAATAATAAACAAATCAAGATTTTATAGGTATGTATTGTATTTATAAAATCTTTTTTTGCATTTTAAGAAAAGTGTGTTATAATTTGTATTATAAGGTAGGTTGGTGTGTATGAACATGAACGATATGAATAATTTAACAAATTTTAATGATTTAGGAGTTTTACCTATTATTATTGGTTTAATATTTTTAATTATATCAATTATAGGAATTTTAGAAATTTGGATTATTTTTAAAAAATGTGGAAAAAAAGGATGGCTTTCAATTATTCCTATTGCTCAAATGTGGACATTGTTTCAAATTGTAGATTTACCAGGATGGTTAAGTTTAATCCCAGTAGCTAATTTAGTTGGAACCTTATTAGCATGTTTTAAACTTCCTAAAAAGTTTGGAAAAAGTAGTGCTTTTGGTATCGGAATTTTATTCTTACCATTTATCTTTTTAGGAATATTAGCTTTTTCAAAGAGTGAAACTAATAAAGAAGAGAAGAAAGATGAAAATGTATCATCATTTGAAAATGCAGAATCTAATGCATCTACAGTTTTAACTCAAAACGAAAATACAATTGGAACAAATCCAGATACTGCATCAGTAAAAAATGAAAATCAAACAAATAGTGTCCCAGATTTAATGGCTCCACCAACTATAGAAGAAAAATCAGTAGCAGAAGCACCAGATTCTGTAAATAAAATGGAAGAAGCACCAGCTCTTAATTTGGAAGAACCTAAAGAGCCAAGTATGCCATTAGCGCCAGAAATTTCAACTGTACCTATAACTTCTCAGGCATCTGAAACAGTAGTACCAGAAAAAGAGGAAGTAAATGCATTCAATATGCCTTCACCAGTAAATCAAGAGGTAGTTATTAATAATACTTTTTCAAGTAATAGTACATTAGAAAATACAAATAATGCGATTGATACTTTAACAATTGAAACAACTACAGAAAATAATTTATCTAACATAGAAACTATAGATTCATCATTTAAAGTAGAAAATAGTGATACTAATATTTTTGATAATCCAGAACCAGTTCAAGAAGATGTGTTAAATATTACTGAACCAGAAACACCAGCTTCTAATAATATAACTAATAATGAAAAACAAAGTGAAAGCATTTTTGAACCAAATATAAATAGTATGGATGATTTAGAAGCCACTTTTGAACTCCCTAAAATGGCTAATGAAATTATTAATAGTGATATTAAAGAAACTAAAACATGTCCAAAATGTAATCATGTAAATGAGTACTCTAATAAAGTATGTAGTATGTGTGGGACTAATTTAGAATAGCTAACTTTATGTTAGTTATTTTTTTTGATATAATATGAAAGAGGTATTAATATGAAAGGTAAATTAATAGTAATTGAAGGAACAAATGCATCTGGAAAACATACGCAAGCAGAAATGTTAGTAAAAAGATTTAATAATGATAATATTAAATGTGCTAGAAGAAGTTTTCCTGATTATGAAAGTGCTACTGGTAAAATTATTGGTGAGTGCATTTTAGGAAAAAATGGCAAGTCTTTCTTTAATGAAGGAATTAATAATATTCCACCTAAAGTAGCTGCTCTTTATTATGCTGCAGATAGAGCCTATAATATTGATAAAATTAAATCTTTATTAGATGAAGGAATAAATGTTATTCTTGATAGATATGTTGAATCTAATATGGCTTATGGGGCTGCAAAATTTAAAGATATGAGTGATAAAATTAATACTCTTTTATGGATGGAACAATTAGAATTTAATTTACTGGACTTACCTAGACCTGATAAGGTAATATTTTTATATCTTCCTTATGAATATCGTAATGATAAGAATACTTATGATAAAGCATTAAAAGATACTGAAATAGTATATAGCTTAATGGCAGAAAGATATAACTTTGAAATAATTAATTGTATAAGTGAAGATAAAATAAGAACAATTAAAGATATAAATGATGAAATATACTTCAAATTAAAAGATTACTTGTCAAATAATTGTGAATAAAATCTTATTTTCTATTAAAAAAATATAAATTGGTTTATAATATGATTATATTTATGAAAAACGACATATTTTTCCTTACTATTTTTTTAACATATAAGTAGGAGGATATTATGCTAGTTAAAGTTTTTGATGAATCCCATGAAAAAGATTTAGAAAATTCAATAAATATGTTTTTACTAGAAGATATAGAACTTATTGATATTAAATATAGTGTTGCTATCACAGCAGTAGGAGAAGAACAAATTTATTGCTTTACGGCACTAATTTTATATAGAAAACTAGGTGTTGATTAGTGAAAAAAAATAGTTTTGTAACAGGAACATTAATTGCAACTTTATCCTTAGTATTAGTAAAAATACTAGGGATGCTTTATGTTGTACCATTTTATGCTATAGTTGGATCTAAAGGTGGAGCTTTATATAGTTATGCATATAATATTTATAATATTTTTTTACTTATTTCAGCTGCTGGAATTCCAAGTGCAATTAGTAAAATAATTAGTGAATATGATGCTTTAGGCTATTATGAAGCAAAAAATAGAGCTTTTGATATTGCTAAAAAATTAATAATGACTATATCTGTAATAACCTTTATAATATTATTTGCTTTTGCTGAAGAAATAGGAATGTTTATAATTGGAGATTTAAAAGGAGGCAATACTATAGAAGATGTTTCCTTTGTTATAAGATGTGTATCATTTGCTGTTCTTTTAATACCACATTTAAGTGTAACTAAAGGTTATTTTCAAGGGCATAAATATATAGGGCCTTCTAGTACATCTAATTTAATTGAGCAAGTTGTAAGAATATTTGTTATTTTAGTAGGATCATATGTTTCTTTAAAAGTTTTTAATTCAAGTCTTTCAGTAGCTGTAGGTATTGCAGTATCTGGTGCTTTCTTTGGTGGTTTTGTTGCTTATATATATTTAAGAAATAAAATGAATAAACATAAAAAAGAACTTAATATGGACAAAGAATATCAAAAAGATAAAATTACCAATAAAGAAATAATTAAAGAAATTATTAAATATGCTGTTCCTTTCATTATTATAAATATTGTAGGATCTATTTATAGTTTTACTGATATGATTTTAATTTTAAGAACATTAAATTATTTAGGTTTTACTGCTGAAGAAGTAGAATTTATTACTAGTATAATATCTACTTGGGGTGGTAAAATTGCTATGATTGTAAACTCAATTGCTAGTGGAATGAGTTATGCATTAATACCTATGATAGTTTCAAGTTATGCAACTCGTAATTTTAAAGAATTAAATGAACATTTAAATAAAGCTTTACAAATAATTATTTTTGTATCTCTTCCTATGACAATTGGTTTATCTATTTTAGCAACCCCAGTTTGGACTTTATTTTATAATACTAATCCTTACGGTGGAGCCGTATTAAAAGTTATGATTTTTAATGCTCTTTTAGGTAATATTTCGATGATTTCAAATGCTACATTACAAAGTTCTAATCGTTTTAAATTAGTTTATTTAAATAATATTATTGGTCTTTTATTAAATGCTTTATTAGATGTACCTTTAATGCTTTTATGTGATAAAATTGGAATAAGTGCTTATTATGGTGCTATATTTGCATCAAGTTTTGGTTATATAACATCAATTTATATAAGTTTACATTATATTCAAAAAGAAGATGGTTTTAAACTTAATTATTCTAGTACTTTTAAAACAGTCTTTAAGATTATTTTGCCAACTATAAGTATGATATTAGCACTTGTTATATTAAATAAATTGTTAATTTTAGATGTTTATACTAAACTTGGAAGTTTAATTACTATTATAATTAATGCAGTAGTAGGGGCAATTATTTACTTAACTATTAGTTATAAATTAGGAATTATTGAAAATATCTTTGGTAAGGAATATATTAATAAAGTAATAAAAAAACTCACCTTAGGTAAGTTTCCAAGATATTAAACCATATACATTGGATTATTATTGTTGTATTCATCAATGTTGATATTATTAGTTTGATTGTCACCTTCTAATCTATTTATTCTTGCTTCAAGTCTATTTATTGTGCGTTCAATCTTAGCAAATCTTGCATCAATATCACTATACATATTAGGATTATTTTGCATAGCAGGTCCAGCATAAAAGTTAGAATTAGCAGAAAACATCTGATTAGGCATTTGTCCTGGCATAGGCATCATATTAGGGCTTTGAAAACTATTCATACTATATTCTGAAAAAAATGAGTTACGATCTTTTTTCATTAATTCACCTCTAAATAATATATGTAAATAATGAAAAAAGTTTAATAAAGGAGTAAAAATGAGATTAAGAAATGTTAAAAATGCAAAAGAAATTGTTGAAAATCATAAGTTAGTTGTTAAAACTAATCCTTTTAATAATGATAGACCTCTTCATATTGAAATAGGAACTGGTAAAGGAGATTTTATTATAAATAAAGCTAAAATGCACCCAGAAATTAATTTTATTGGTATTGAAAAATATGAATCAGTATTAATTAGAGCCTTAGAAAAATCAGAAGATTTACCTAATTTAAGATTTATGTGCTTTGATGCAAACAATATTAGTGAGGTATTTCATAATGAGGTTGATAAGATTTATTTAAATTTTTCTGATCCATGGCCTAAAAAGAAACATGCTAAAAGAAGATTAACTAGTCCTATATTTTTAGATTTATACGAAAAAATAAGTAAGGGTGATGTTAATATTGAGCAAAAAACTGATAATAAGCTCTTATTTGCTTATTCTTTAGAAATGTTTAATAATCATGGCTACTTTTTTAATGAAGTATCACTAGATTTACCAATAGATAAAGAAGAAAATGTTCCTACTGAATATGAAATGAAATTTAGAAATAAAGGTGTAACAATTAATTATTTAAATGTTACTAAAAAGAAATGATTTATGTATATTGATTAAAGATTTTACATTATTTTACTTTTAAATAAAAAGTATTTTAATTAATGCAATATAAATTATTTTTTGATATAATGAGATAGTAGGAGAAAAATATGAAAAAAATATTGATATTTATTGGCATATTATTTGTTCTTACAGGATGTACTAATCTTAATAAAACAAATATTGATACCATAATAAAAGATATAACTGAAAGTAAGTTAAAGTTATCTAATGAATATCGTACTGGATATAAATACTATTTACCAACAAATATGAGTGTTCTAAATAGTTCTAAAATGAATGAAATAATTTCTTTTGGTAAACAAAAATACTATTTATATGTTGATTTAGTAGGTTTTTATTATGAAAAAAATATTAATTATGATGTAAATGATAAACCTTATTATTTTAAAGAATTTAATTATAACAATAAAAAAGGTTTTGTTGAAATTAATGTCAAGAATGATAAATATTTAATTGAAATAATATATAATTATGCTAAAATAGAATTGATAGTAGATAAGAATGATATTAATGAAGCAGTTGCTAATAGTTTAATAATATTATCTTCTATTGAATTCAATAAAGAGATAATTGAAAATATGATGGGTGAAGATGTCTTAAATTATAGTGAAGAAAAGTTTAGTATTTTTGACTCTAATACTAAAGATAGTAATTTCTTAGAATATGTACAAGAATATGATACATACAAGTCAGAAATCCCAGATTATGATTTAATAAATTAAAGAGGAGGAATACTTATGGGAGTATTTTCAAAGTTAAAAGATGTACTATTTGATGTAGATGAAACAACTGAAATCCCAGTAATAACGAGAGAAAAAAAAGAAGAACCTAAAAGGGAAGAAAATCCAATAAAAGAAATAAAAATGCCAAAAGAGGATTATTTAGACGAAATAGAACCAATTGAAGAAAAAAAAGAAATACCTAAAAAGGAATTTAACTTTCCAATGGATGATTTTGATGATGAATTACCAATTAGAAGTTCTAGAAGTCGAAATGATTTCTTTGATGAAGAGTTTACTTCAAGAACTAAGGAAAGAGAACCTAAAAGAGAGGTTACTTCTAAAAAAAGAGATGAATATGAATATGACTATTCAAGATTAAACGTTAAAAATAATAAAAAAGAAGAACATAAATCATTTACTCCATCACCAGTTATATCACCGGTTTATGGAATACTAGATCAAAATTATACTAAAGATGATGTAATAGTTAAAAATGTTAATAATAAAAGAAAAAATGAAGTTCCAAATTTAGATGATGTTAGAAAAAAAGCATATGCTAAAAGTGAAGAATTTGAGGAAGAAGCATTAGTAACATTAGATGATATTTTAGTTGATAAAAATGATGATGTAATTACAAATGAGCCTCAAGAAGAAATGCCAATTTTAGATGAAAATAAACCAATTGGAGCATATGATGAAATAATTGACAAACCTTATATTATAGATGAAGATATTAATGAAAAAACAAATAATGAGAAAAGTAGTGATGACTTAGAATCAGACTTGTTTAGTTTAATAGATTCAATGTATGAAGAAAGGAATGAAAGAGAGGAAGAAGAATGATAGAGTCATTAACAGCAGTATTAACTATATTTATATATGTTTTATTAATTGCGCTCTTAATAGTAGGAATTATTTTAGGAATTAAGCTTATAATTACAATAGATAAAGTAAATGATATAATTGATGATATAAATGAAAAGATTAATTCTTTAAATAGTGTATTTAATGTTATCAATGGAATTTCTGATAAGTTTACTTTGCTTAGTTCAAAAATAACTGATTCAGCAATTTCATTAATAAGTAAATTAGGAAATAAGATTTTTAGAAAGGAAAAGGATGATTATGAGTAAAAAAGGTGCTGGTTTAGTAACTGGGCTAGTAGTAGGAGCAGGATTAGGATTATTATTTGCTCCTAAAAAAGGATCAGAATTAAGAAAGGATTTGGCTGATAAATGTACCGAATTATGGAACAAAGCTAAAGATATTGACTTCAAAGATGTAAAGAAAGACATTGAAAAAAGACTTAAAAAGTTACAAAAAGAACTTAGTGATTTAGATAAAGAAAAAGTTCTTAAAATTGCTAAGAAAAAGGGCGAGGATATAAGAAAACAAGCAGAAGAATTATATGAACTTGCTAAAGCAAAAGGAACTCCAGTATTAGAAAAAGCTGCTAGTGATGTTAGAAATAAAACTATTGAAGTATTAAATGATGTAGTTGATAAATTAGAAGCAGCAGAAAAATCTTCTAAAAAAAGAGCTTAATTACACTTAATTAAAGTGCACAAAATTGTGCATTTTTTTCTTTTATTTAATTGCGAGATGCACCTTCTAATGTTATAATTTATATAGTAGATGGAGGTTACAAATGAGAAAATTTGAAAAAGTAAGTTTTGAACAATTTAAAAAAGATATTTGTGATGATGAAAAATTATATAATGAATATAAATTACCGATAAGAAAAACTAAATATTCTGCTGGATATGACTTTAATTCATTAATAGAAAAGACTCTTATGCCTGGAGAAAGTGTTTTAATTCCAACCGGGGTTAAATGTGAATTAAATGAAAATGATGTGTTACTATTAATTGTTAGAAGTAGTTTAGGTTTTAAACATAACATTAGATTAGTAAATCAAGTAGGTGTTATTGATGCTGATTATTATAATAATGAATCAAATGAAGGTCATATTTTGATAAAATTAAAAAATGAAGGTGATCATGAATTTAAAATTGAAGTAGGTTCTGCCGTAGCTCAAGGTCTTATTGTGAACTATAATGTAGTTGATAATGAAGAAGAAATAACTTCTGTACGTACTGGTGGAACTGGTTCAACTGGAAGTAAATAATACTTTTATATTATTGAATTTTATGATATATTTTTTATAGAAAAGGTGATTTAAATGGAATTTATAGTAAATGGTCAAACATTAAAAGTCTTATTTAAGTTTAATATTGAAGAAAAAGAATATCTTGTATATTTAGATAAAGATGATGAAATTAGTGCATCAATATTAGTAAAAGATGGTGAAAATTATAAATTAGAATCTATTACTGATGATGCTGAATGGAATTTAGTAGAAAAAGAAATTGAGAAGAGGCTAGAAGAAAATGAATAGCTACTTTTTCAAATACAATTTGAAAAAGGAACTTGAAGTAATCGATGAAAACGGAAAGATTATAGCAACTGGAGATACTATTTATCGTATTTTTGACATAATGAGTAATGAATTAATTAAAAAGATTTTTGTTAAAGATAATGATATTATGATTTGCTATGATAATGTTATAACTACTTTTATCGATTACCCTAAGATTTCTGCTGATCCAAGATATAGCTTTATTGGTGATTATATATCTCCTTTTGTTGCTAACCAAACAATTGAAAATAATGCTAAAGCAAGAAAGATAGTAGCAGAAGCTAAGGCTAATATGTTAAATGATAATGAGGATGTACGGCCTAAAAAGAAACATAGTTTTCTTAAAAAAATGTCTATAACTGGTGTAATAGTTGGTTCTTTAATTGGAACAGCCTTACTTGCTAATGATTATTATAGTGTTGATAGTGCAAAATATCCTGTAGCAACTAATAGTGCTGAAATAAGTGTGCTAGGTGGGAATAGAGCTAATGATTTTGTAGCTAATAGATATTCACAAATTACAAAAAAGTATGCTAAAAAGTTTGGAATTGATGGTGAATTAGTATTAGCTATTTTAACTAACAATATTGAAGATAGTTCTCAATATGTGGATGAAAATCATTATGGTGCTATTATTAGTGAGTTTGATACTTATATTAATCAAGAATTGTCATATTATGATTTTGAGACAGAAAATTGGTCTAACTATAGAGTTACGGAAGAAGATATGTTAGATAGTGATAGATTAGTAAAAGTAATTTTTATGATACTACAATCGAAAATCTATTTCTGTAACTATAATGTTGTAGCTGGTGTTCAATGTATGCATGAGGAAATTTATGATTTTAAAGAAAGAATAATGATTGATGGAATAGAAAGACATCCAGATTTTGCTGAAAAGCCATTTTTTGATAAAGAGTACTTTAATTATGCTATGAGCGATACTAATGACATAAGTTGGATTGGAAACTTTAAGTCACCTGATGGATCAATATACGCTATAAAAGTTTTAAAGCATATTCCAAGTGGTACTAATTTACAAATTAAGCATCCTAATGGTGAAATAACTAATTATAGATTAAATATTGATTATAGTAGAGGAATAGTATTAAGATAAATTAAAAATTATTTATAAAAGATTAAGGGTGATGAAAAAATCATCCTTTTATAGTGCCTTTAATTAACTTTTGCTCTTGATGTTTTAATGTTAATAATGCTTTTTAATTATTTAGCATATATTTTATTGGTGAAGAATAATGTTTCATTATAATATTTTTAAAAGAATGAAAATAGTTTATTTAATGGTAATTTTAGTTTTTTTAGTTATTATATTAAGAATTTTTTATTTACAAGTTTTTAAAACTAATAATTTATCTAGTCTTGCTAATAGTTTGTGGAGTCGTAATTTACCACTTTTAGCTGATAGAGGTAAAATAATGGATCGTAATGGGATAGTTCTTGCAGATAATATAACTACGACCAGTTTAGTTGTTGTCCCTGTGCAAATCAAAAATAAAGAATTAGTTGCTAAAAATATTGCAGAAATATTAAAAACTGATTATTTAAATATTTATTCACATTTGACTAAACACACATCTATTGAAAGAATTCATCCTGAAGGTAGAGGTCTTTCTTATGATATTGCTGAAAAAATAGCTAATTTAAATTTTGATGGAGTTTATTTACTTAAAGAATCAAAAAGATATTATCCATATAAAGAAGTTTTATCCCATGTTTTAGGATATGTTGGAATTGATAATCAAGGTTTATCAGGTATTGAATTAGAATATGATAATTATTTAAAAGGAACTGATGGTGGTGTTAAGTATTATTCAGATGGAAAAGGTAATAGATTATCATTAAGTGAGGTTTATGATGAACCAATTAGTGGTAATAATATTTCTTTAACAATAGATATAAATATTCAGCTATCAATTGAAAGAGAACTTGATAATATAATGCAAAAGTATAATCCAGAGCAAGCACTAATTTTAGTAATGGATCCAAATACGGCAGAAGTAATTGGAATGAGTTCAAGACCAAATTTTGATTCTAATAATTATAGAAACTATAATCTAGAAACTATTAATCGTAATTTACCAATTTGGGCAACTTATGAACCAGGTTCAACATTCAAAATTATTACGCTTTCATCAGCAATAAATGAAGGAAAGGTTAATTTATTTGAAGATACATTTTATGATGGTGGCTCTATAAGTGTTGAAAATGCGAGAATAAAGTGTTGGAAAAGAGGAGGACATGGAGCTGAAACATTTTTACAAGTAGTTGAAAATTCATGTAACCTCGTGTTTTAGCGAGAGATACTTTTTCATTTGATACTATAAAAGGGAAACGCCCGTATTTATACGATGTTGAACTTGTTTGTCTATATGATTTTTCAATAAACAATAAATTTCAATACTATGAGTTATTTAATAATTTTGTAAAAAATGAAATTGAAAAAAGTGTATATAAAAATTATGATGAAGAATTAAATATACGAGATTTATATCCATTAGATATACACATCAAAGATAAAGATGAAAAGGATATATTAAGATTCGAACAAATTAATAAGATTATTTTAAATCATAACAATAGAATTAATAGAAGAATTACAAAAAAAGAAATAGTTTATAAAAGGGATAAAACTAAAAGTATTATATCAATAAAGATTTTAAAAAATGGTGGAATCAAAATATTTGCTTTAAAAGAAATAGGAGATTTTGATATAAATGATAGATTTATAACAATACCAAAAGGAAATAATAAACCACTTGAAAAAATGCTAAAAATTAGCAGTGATGAAAGTTTAAACTATTTAGTAAATATATTAGGAAATTACTTTAATAAAATACTTGAAGAGGAGGATGTATGACAGTTTTTAGAATAGATAAAAGTAAGAATTATACAGTAATGAGTAATTATCATTTAAGAGATGGAAATTTGTCCTTAAAAGCAAAAGGATTACTTTCATTTATGTTAAGTCTTCCAGAAGATTGGGATTATTCTTTAAAAGGATTAATTGCTATTTGCAAAGAAAATAGAGATGCTATTAGAAATATTTTAGATGAACTAAAAACTAATAATTACCTTATTATAGAGCGTTATAGAGGGGAAAAGGGTACTTTCGAATATAATTATACTATTTATGAAAAACCCTTTAAAAATAGGGATAAAATGCAAAATTCACCAGATACGGGTTTTCCGTATGTGGATAAACCGTATGTGGATGAACCAGATGTGGATAACCACCCCCAAATAAATACTAATATAATAAATACTAAAGAAATAAATACTAATAAACAAAAAGATGTAATAGATAAAATAGATATAATAGACGAAAAGGAAATAAAACATAATTATTTGACGATGGAACTATTTAATCTTGGTTATATAAAACAAGATGATGATAGTTCTTTTTTATATGATGATTTATTTAAAGAATATATTGGAAATAATATTTCTTATAAAAGATTATATTCAATAATGCATTACGTAGTGCCTAGAATTGTAGATGCAAATTTTAAAGATGAAAATGGTGAAGACATTAAAAACAAATATTTATATTTAAAAGTTGCAATAGATAAAAGTTTGAAATATAAACCTAGAAGTAATTATGAAACTGAAACTACTGAAATAGAAGATATTTATCCTGAAGATGAAAACTCTGAAGTGTATAAAGAAATGTTAAAAGATTTTGAAAGGTGAATAAAATGAGTAAATGTGAAATTATAGCAATAGCAAATCAAAAAGGTGGAGTAGGTAAAACAACTACAACATTTAATTTAGGAGTAGCAATTGCAAAACAAAATAAAAGAGTTTTATTAGTTGATGCAGATCCACAAGCAGATTTAACAACTTATACCGGATGGCATAATCCTGATGCAATTCCTACAACTCTTGCCACACTAATGCAAAGAGCGATACATGATTTAGATGTAAATGCTAAGGAAGCTATTATACCTTCAGAAGAAGGAATATCATTACTAGCAACTAATTTAGAATTAGCAACCTTAGAGGTAAATCTAGTAAATGCTATGTGTAGAGAAAATGCAATGAGAAATTGTTTAAACGAATTAAAAAAAGATTATGATTATATTTTAATTGACTGCATGCCTAGTTTGGGTATGCTTACAATTAACGCATTAGCATGTGCAGATAAAGTAATTATACCTGTTCAATCAGAATTCTTAGCTGCTAAAGGAATGAGCCATTTAATGAATACAATAATGAAGGTCCGTAAACAAATAAATCCTAATTTAAAAGTTGGAGGTATTTTATTAACTATGGTTGATAATCGTACCAATTTGTCAAAGGAAATAATAGATGAATTAAAAGAAACCTATGCAAAAGCGTTTAAATTATTTGAAACTCAAATACCTAGAGCTGTAAAAACAGCAGAAACTACAAGACTTGGAAAAAGTATTATTAATTATGATAAAAACAATAAAGTATCACAAGCATATTTAAGTCTAGCTAAGGAGGTAATTGAAGATGGAAGAAGTGAAAAAACAAGAAATACCAATGCCGTTCAAGTTCGATGATTTCTTTACAACTCAGGAACAAAGAGATGAAGATAAAAAAGAAAAAATAGAAGAAATTGATATATCCTTAATTGATGATTTTAAAAATCATCCTTTTAAAGTAGTTGAAAATGCTGAATTAAAATCATTAACTGATAGTATTAACACTAATGGAGTGCTATCACCTGTAATATTAAGAGAAAAGGAAAATGGAAGATATGAAATGATTTCTGGACATCGTCGTAAATTTGCTTGTCAAAAATTAGGAATATATAAAATACCTTCTATTATTAAAAATTTATCTGATGATGAAGCAACGATTTTTATGGTAGATTCTAATTTGCAAAGGGAAAAACTATTGCCATCTGAAAAAGCATTTGCTTATAAAATGAAATATGATGCAATAAAGCATCAAGGGACTTCCCAACCACAGGACACAGGTTTGCGACCAGTGGTCACGAAGACCAGAAGCGATGATATTATTGGCATGGAACATAATGAAAGTGGAAGGCAAGTTCAAAGATATATAAGGCTTACTTATCTAATACCTGAATTATTACAATTGGCAGATAATTGTGAACTAAAAGAAAATCCATCAATAGCTTTAAGACCAGCTGTTGAAATATCTTACTTAACTAAAGAAGAACAAAAAGTATTATATGATTATATTGAAATGAATTTAGTAACGCCATCTCATGCACAAGCTATCGAATTAAGGAATTTAAGCCAAAAAGGGTTACTAGTAGAAGAAACTATTGATAATGTAATGAATAGAGCAAAACCAAATCAAATTCCTAAATTTAAAATAAATGAAAGTAAACTTTATAAGGTTTTACCAAATAATATAGATAGAGAAAAAATAGAAGATTATATATTGAAGGCTTGCGATTATTATGCAAAGCATTTAAAAATGAAAGATGATAGATCAAGGTGATTGGAATGACATAATAATAGTGAATTAGTTTCACATTTATTTCTCACACTTGCAAAAATAAATATTTTATATCTATAATGCAGACGGAGGGATTAAATGTGAAAAAGGTAATATTAGGAATGATTGTTTTTTTACTTTTTATTTTAATTTTTATGATTGTAAAAGGAAAAAATGATTTATTAAGTAGCAATAATACAACATCTACAACATCTAGTATTTATCAAACTGATATTGATAATACTTTAACTGAAAATGGAGAAGAAACTACAAATAAATTTATAGAGAATACTACTACGATAACTATAGCAACTAAACCTATAAAAACAACAACTACAATTAATACAACAATAAATAAAAATACAAATACAATAAATAATCAAACAACTATAACAACTAAAAATAAAATAATTAAAGAAACATCAACTACAACAACTACTGCAAAGACTACAACAACTAAACAAACAACAACTGCAACTAAAAAGATTTCTATTTGGGAATCACTTGGAATAAGTGAAGATGATTATAATAATAAACCAGCTTTTTCTGGAGATAGAGTAGATTTCAAATCATATGAAGAATGTTTTAAATATGGCTATTCGTATGAACCATATATAAATGGAGAAGAAACATTTAATTGTAGTGAAGTGATTAGTCTTTCAGGTAAATTTTTAGGAATAATGTTTAAAACTGAAAAAAATATTAAGAATAGATCATGACGATTTATTCTTTTTTTATTTCTTATTGAATGGGAGGTAATATACAAAAATGAAAAAGATAAGAAATATACTATTACTTTTATTTATTACAATAATAAGTATAGTAATAAATAATAATGTATATGCAGAAACCGATAAAATAAAATTAGGAGATGCAGTAGAAGGACCATATTATATCGTACATAAAGAAGGTACTCATGTATTACAAGATAAAATGCACTGGATATTAAGACAAAGTGATAACGCATATGTTTATTGTGTTCAACCATTCGTTCATATTAATAAAAATGCAACTTATGATATGACAGTAGAAGATTTAGCAAGAGTTGCACAAATGACATCTGATGATTGGAGTATGATAGAAAAAGTAGCTTATTATGGATATGGATATAAAGATGGAAGCATTGATCATACAGCTACAAAATGGTATCCAGCAACAGTAATGTTAATTTGGAATTTATCTAATCATAATGTAGAAAATTATTTTACAAGAACAATAGGTGGTGCTAAAGATAGTACAATTTTAAAAAGTGAAATGGAAGAAATAATGAATTTGGTAAACAATCATACAGTAGTACCAAACTTTCAAAATATTCCAGAGAAAATGATGATAAATACATCAGCAACAATTACTGATAGTAATGGAGTATTAAATAAATTTGAAATAAAAAATATAAATGGTGGAACAATAACTAAAAACAATAATGAGTTAATAATTTCACCTAATAATGTTAATGGAATGTCATTTGACTTAGTAAAAGGATCAACATTCTATGATGAACCAGTAAGATTGTATTATGCAACTGATAGTCAAAATGTTGTTAGAAGAGGTAATCTTGATCCAACTAGAACACACGTAAATATTAATGTATATGGAAGCAAGATAACAATTGATAAAAAAGATAAAGATACGAATAATAATAATCCTCAAGGTGATGCTACTTTAAATGGTGCAGTTTATGGTATTTATTATGAAGACGGAACTAAAATTGTTAGCATAACAACCAATGAGAATGGTATAGCAGAAAGTAATACTATATTAGGAAATGGTAGATATTATGTTTTAGAAGAACAAGCATCAAAAGGATATGAAATAGATACTGAAAAACATTATTTTGAAATTAATGAGAATAATTTAAATCCTGTTATAAATGTTTATGAAAAAGTAATAAAATTAGATTTTGAATTTACTAAAGTATATGCAAGTGCTTCAACTGGATTATTAAATCCTGAAATTGGAATCGAATTTGCAATATATGATAAGAACGATAATGAAATAGTTAGAAAAATAACTGATAATAATGGTGTTATCAATTTTTCTTTACCTTACGGATTATATACTTTTAAACAATTAACTACTACAAGAGGTCATGAAAAAATAGAGGATTTTAAAATAGAAGTTAAGGAAAGTGGAAATGTAGTAAAGAAAACTTTTGCTGATGCTGTTTTATCAGCTAAGTTAAGAGTGATTAAAATAGATGCTGATACTAAAGAAGTTATTAAAAGAGCTAATATTAAATTTAAAATCTATAATGTAGATAAACAGGAATATGTTTGTCAAACTATCACATATCCAAATAGTGCTAATATATGTGAATTTAAAACTAATGAAAATGGTGAATTTATAACACCTAAACCATTAGAAATAGGTACTTATAAACTAGAGGAAATAGATCAAAAAATAGATGGATATCTATGGAATAGTGAATCGCAAGAGTTTACGATTGATGAAAATTCTAATCTAATTAATGATAGTGAATTAGGAGTAATCTTTAATGTATTATTTGAAAATAAAGCTGTAAAAGGAAAGATAGCAGTTAAAAAAACAGGAGAAATTTTTAATGAAGAAACAAGTGAATTTGAAAAACAAATATTAAAAGGAATTAGTTTTGGTTTATATGCTAAAGAAGATATTATTTATAATGGTAATGTTATTTTTAGAAAAGATAGTAAAATAAGTGAAAAAATAACTAAAACAAATGGTGAAGTAGTATTTGATAATTTATATTTAGGCAACTATTATATAAAGGAAATTGAAACATTACCTGATTATGTATTAGATACAAATAGGTATGAATTTAATCTAACTTATAAAGATCAATATACTAAAGTAATATCGTCATCAAAAGAAATACTAAATAAATTAAAAACATCAAAATTAGATTTTATTAAAACAGATTTTTCAACTGATAAGCCTTTACCAAATACTTTAATTGAAATTTATACAAGTAAAGATAAGTTAATATTTAGTGGTAAAACAGATGAAAATGGTAAGATTATTATAGAAAGATTACCAATTGGAAAATACTATATTTTAGAAAAGGAAGCACCTGTTGGTTATAACTTAAATACTGAAAAAATGAATTTTGAAATTAAAGAAGATGGAAAAGTTATTAAAGCTAATATGAAAGATAAAATAATAACAAATACATTAGAGTTTACTAAAACAGATTTTTCAACCGATGAACCACTTCCAAATACTTTAATTGAAATATACAACGCTAACAATGATAAATT
>CAJOQL010000031.1 GCA_905236935.1 uncultured Bacilli bacterium | reverse complement strand
TGAAAAGATGAATCCACACATAAACTTCCGTTCAAATCTAATTATATTATTACCATTAAAAATAGGCAAGAAAAAAATAAAGCAATCTTTCTATTTATCTAGGATTGCTTACAAATTTTAAATATTACAAATTATTACTTTTTATATCCATGAGTAGTATAATTATTACATTTAATATAACCTTTATAACTATATAATCCCATATTTTTAGTAACAACAATATAACCATCATCACATATATCATTGTTAACTTTCATATCAACTCTATAATTATTATTCGATAAATCAATTAAAGTAAGAACTCCACCGCCAGGTAAATAATTTGGTTTCTCCCCAATTAATGCTATCGCTTGTTTTTCTAATTCTTTTTCTAATTTTTTATAAGGTTCATTCTGTTTTTTAATATGAAAACCTAAAAAAGTTAAACCTCCAATTAAAATAACAACAACAATTCCCCATATCCACATTACTTTTTTCATTTTTCACCTCCATTTATAACTAAACTAGCAACATAACTTTTACCACTATTTTTAATATCATCATAATAATTATAAATATAATAAATTGCAATAAGCAAGAAGATAATTAAAATAGCCATCAAAAAACTCATCATCCTATATCCCCATCCATTTTTATTAAGTTTCATAAATTCACCATTAGCGCCTTTCTTTCCTTTAATTTACCATTTATAAAAACTACTAACAAACTAATTAAAACTATAAATCCAATTCCAAAAGCACTTAACATTATTACATAATATATTTTAGCATCCTTATTAAAATTAACTTCAGATACAATATTTTCTTGAACTTTACCAGTTAATAGCTTTTGTCCTTTATCATTTTTTAAATAATCATAATTTACATTTTTAGCATCAAAATTAAAATATTGACTTCCAAATTTATAATCATTCAAATCTGCAAACATATAATCATATTTAGCATTACAACTAGTTGCATAAAAAAACTCATGATATGTAGCATCACCAGATGATGCATAAATATAATTACCAGATTTATCTTTAACAAATTCATTAGTTTTATAATCTAAAAATCTTTCACCATGCTCAAAAGCATAAATGTAATTATTATTTGCATCAGTAGCAAACATAACAGTTCCAATAGGTTCAATATAATAATTTTCTTTTAAAACCACAGGCTTTTCCCCTATAGTATTATTCCAACCTTCTATAATATTAGTATATAAACTATCATCTTCTAACTTTTCCTCATTTAACATTTTATTAAAACAAAAAGTAATCGTACCACCAAATACACATAAAACTAATAACACTATCAATAAAAATAAACTTATTCTCTTATACATAACCTACCTCTATTATAAACTGATAATAACACTTAATTTATGTTTTTTCAATATTTAATAAACCTAAAAGTATATATAAATAAGGCGTTATGATAACTATAGATAAATTAAATAAATTTTGAATATAAAAAGCAATTAAAACTAAGATAATTATTTTATTTTCAATATTACTTCTCTTTGTTAAAATTGGATAAATTATCATAAATAAATAACTAATTAATCCAAATAATCCTATATTTACAAGATTAGTTAAATAAACATTAGCAGCTGTATCATTAATTGATATTTCTCCTAAATTAGCTAAATCTGGTGTAAATTTAGTCATAAATCTCATTGCAAAACTATCAGGTCCAGTTCCAATTAAAGGATAATCTTTAAAAAGTATTACTGCTCTTTTCCATAAAAACAATCTATAATTTCCTAAATTATCATCAAAATTACCATGTAATATTTCTTTAAAATCTTTTAAAAAACTAATGCCAAAATCACAATTATATAAAATAATAATTCCAATTATAAATAATGGTATATATAAATAATAAACTTTATTCACACTTTTTAAATTAAATTCTTTTTTATTTAATAAATAACCGATAAATAATAAAAATAAAATAGATATTAATAATCCTAAAGAAATATAATTAAAATGCCAAGATGCTTTATATATTCCACTATTAAATAATCTCATATCAACAAAATAATTTAAAAAATATCCAAAAATAACCATTGAAATTATATTAATAAATTTACTTAGCCTCTTATTATTTTTTAAAATATAAGGAAAAACAATTATAATTAAACTTAAAAAAGCTACTTTACCACTATCAACATTTATTAGCAAAAATATAAATAAACTAACTATTAAAGAAATAATATACAAAATATTTTCTTTTAAAGTATTTTCTTTAAATATATAGCATAATGATGACATTGAAATTGTAATAACATAAAAAGCAGATAAAAAATCAATATTTCCTATTGTTGTCATATAACTCATATTATATGGACCACTTATTCCTTTATATAAATTAAGTGGATTTAATCCCCAAAATTGTATTATTGCTATTAAACTAACAATTATTGATGAAATACTAAAATATTTAAGTATACTTTTTCCAAATTTACCAAGTTTTGAAATAAAAAAATAATTTAAAACATAAATAGTAGTTATTAATAATCCTTCCCCCCTACCTAAACCTTTTAATAAATTCATTGATTTATAAGGACTCATAATCGTACTTATTACATTAATAAGCAAAAATATTAAAACTAAATAATCCATTTTTGTAAGTTTTAAACCTTTTAATAAGTTATTCTGCTTAATAATAAGATAATAAAAATATATTATAATACTTATAAAAAAATAAGATACAGACATTATTATAAAAGAATAATATTTTACTTCTAATATATTTTCATATCCCTTTGCTCCCACTAATAATGGATACACTACTATCATTAAAAATAAATAAAAATTTGTAAGTTTATTTAAAATACTCTTTTTCATACTTAAATTATATCATAATTAATGATATAATAATTTTACAATAGAGGGATAAAAATGAAAAAAATATTAATGTTATTACTACTTTTTCCAATGATAGTATTTGCTGATGAATTCTCAGTTTATAACGCTATAGTTACAAATAAAAATGGTATTAAATATACTTATATTAATGATCAAGAAAAAGAAATTAATGCTAAAATAAAATATAATGAAAAAATATTAGTAAGTTTATATAAAAATAATTGGAATAAAAAAACAATTATAAACGGCTATTCTAAATATGGTAGTTTTGAAATAAAACTTAATGATGTTCAAATTAATAAAGATGAATTTACTTGTGGAAATTATTGTGAAAAAGATTCTTTTATTTCATATCCTATTGGAATAAATACAGAACAATATCAAAAACAAATGATAAATTTTAATAAAAATGGAGTCAATTTAAAAAAAGGTCCCGCAAATGATTTTAAAGATTTAGATACAATAATTCCTTATAACGAAACCTTTAAAGTTATTAATAATATCTTCATATTTGATCCAGAAAATGATATAGATTATTGGAAATATGTTGAATATAATGGTAAATATGGTTGGATAAATGCTTTTAATACTGAAGGTTTATATTACCCAATAGATAGTGTATTTATGACAATGAGAAAATTAGATATTACTTTAGATGGTAAAATAATTGGTAGTATTCCTGCAAATACAGAGATTAGTCCTAATTATTATTCAAAAGATTATTATATTAATTATAATGGTGTATCAGGATTTATTTCAGCAGATGGTTTAGCCCATAACTGGGATTCTGTACAAGAAGACTTAATAAAATATGAACATAAATTATTATCAGAAGCAAATAAAAATTCTAAAGTCATTACAAACATACCAGCAAATACAGTATTAAAATACCATTTTGAATATGAAACTTTTGAAGAAGAATCAAATAATAAATACCTTCATTGTATATATACTAAATATAATAATCATAATGGCTGGGTATGTTATGATAAAGGTGAAGTTCCTGGTTATGTTAATCATCGTTATAATAATGAAAATAATAGTAAAGCAAATGATAATATAAAAATAGATAATAAAGAACCTAATTGGTTATTAATAGTTATTATATCAATTATTACTGGATCACTATTAATAGCAGGAATTGTATTCTTAATTGTATATTTATCTCAAAAAAATCAAGAAAAGATAATTTTAAAAAAGTCCTTAATCGAAGAAGATAAAGACTAAGCATAAAAAAACTTCCAATCACGGAAGTTTTTAATTTAGATTAAACTAATTCAACAGTAGCGCCAGCTTCTTCTAATTTAGCTTTAATTTCATTAGCTTCGTCAGCTGAAACGTTTTCTTTAATATTTCCACCATTATCAGCAACAGCTTTAGCTTCAACTAAACCTAAACCAGTAATTTCACGAATAACTTTGATTACTCCGATTTTAGCAGCTCCAGCATCTTTTAATACAACAGTTTTTGTAGAAGGACCTTCTTCAACAGCAGCAGCTGGTGCAGCAGCAACAGCAACAGCAGATGGATCTACTCCAAATTCCTCCTTCATAGCGTCAACTAATTCTTTAACTTCAAGAAT
>CAJOQL010000030.1 GCA_905236935.1 uncultured Bacilli bacterium | reverse complement strand
GGTTTATTAAATAGTTAAATATTAATTCCAAATAAAAAACTAATCTCAAGCATATAATTAAGTGGTGATATTATGCTTGAGATTTTTAATAATGCTTTAAGATGTAATGATTACTATATCTGTTTATACAAACACCATATATATATTTATAATTATGAAGAAATACTTTCTTTTACTAATGATATTATTTTGGTTAAATTAAAAGAGTTTAATGTTAAAATTAAAGGTACTAATATGCATATTAAGAAGATGGAAAATAAAGAAATTTTAATTAGTGGTTTAATTAGTGGAGCTTCTTATGAGTAATAAAATAATTATAAGTGTAGAAGGTAGTATAAACAGATTTATTAAAAAGTGTATTGAATATCAAATAAATATTAGTGAAATAAATTATATAAGTGATGATGAAATAACTTGTAAAGTAGATATAACTGATTATAAAAATATTAAGAAATTAAATTATTATTCTAATATTAAAATTATTAAATATGAAGGTGTAAATGGTTTAAAAATACATTTAAAAAAGTATATATATTTTTATATGCTCCTTTTATTTTGCTTTATAATTATGGATATAGTAACAAGCTATATAGTTAAAATAGATATTATACATGAAAATAGTAAGATAAGGTCTTTAGTTCAAAATGAACTTATTAATCATGGGATAAGTAAATATTCATTAGCATATTCTTTTGATGAACTCCAAAAAATAAAAAAAGAGATTTTAAAAGATAATCCAAATTCTTTAGAATGGATGAGTATAACTAGAGTAGGGATGAGTTATGTTGTTAGAATTGAAGAACGTATTATTAATAAAGCTGAAGACGATAATAAACCTCGTAATATTATAGCTAGTAAAGATGCTCTTATTACTAAAATTTTAACTAGTAAGGGAGAGGCTGTGGTTCGAAGTGGTGATTATGTTAAAAAAGGAGATCTTTTAATTAGTGGAAATATTAAACTGTTTGAAGAAGTTAAAGGTAGTGTTCCGGCAACAGGGGCAGTTTATGGAGATGTTTGGTATGAATCAGAGGTTAAAATCCCTATTGAAAGAGAAGTAAAAAATGATACAGGTAAATCTAGATATAATATAAGTATTAATAATAAAATATTTTTGAAAAATAAATATCATTTATTTAGACAAGATAATATTAAAGAAATTAATATATTAGGTTTTAAAATAAAAATTTATAAAGAAATAGAGTATAGTAAAAAGAATATAAAACTTACTGAAGAAGAGTTAGATAGTGAAGCATTTAATAAACTTAAAGAAAGTTTTGATGAAAAGTTAAAAGATAATGGTAAAATAATTAAACAAAAAGTTTTGAAAAAGAGTAAAAATAATAGTACAATGGATTATAGAATATTTGTTGTTACTAATGAACTTATTAGTAAGTATGAATATATCCCAGAAGGTGATTATAGTGATACCACAAAAAGCAATTAATATTGTTGTTGATTTATGGCCAATGCTGATATTAATAAGTGTAGTTCTTATAACTTTAAGACTTACTTATTTACATTTAAATCATAAAAAGATTGTTATTTATAAAGAACTTATAAGTTTAAGTTTTATAATATATATTATATTATTATTTTCTTTAGTAACAACAAGTGATTTTGAATCATTTAGTAATAATTTTGTACCTTTTAAAGAAATATTTAGATATAAATTAACAAGTAAATTATTTTATCGAAATGTTATTGGAAATATTGTATTATTTATACCTTTTGGTTATTTTGTAAGTTACTATTTAAAGGCTAATAAAAAATGGTATTTAAGTATATTTATAACATTTATAACTAGTTTAACGATTGAGCTTATACAAATGGGTATTGGGCGTAGTTTTGATGTTGATGATATTATTTTAAATCTTTTAGGAGGCTTTATTGGCTATTTATGTTATTTTGTAGGTGAGAAAATATTTAATAAATATAGTGAGATTTATAAGAATAATCTTTTATTAAATTTAATATGTATTGTAATTATTGTAATATTAAGTGTTATTATTATGAGCTTATATGGAATTGGACTATGAAATGTTAAAAAATTAAATTCTCAAATAGTTTAAATTTGCAAGCAATCCCAGATAAATAAAAGGATTGCTTTATATTTTTTCTTGACAAATTATATCTATAAATTTATAATAATTATTCGAGATGGGAAGTTAGTGGTGTATTTACTTTTCGGCGTTATCAAGCTCTTTCTAGGTGGGTTTTGGTTGCTGGGAAGGAGGAAGGGTATGACTATATTTGAGTTTCTACTTATTTATATAATACTAATTCTCTTATCTATCATAAGGAATCTTATTGGTAGATAATAAAAACACTACCTTATGGTAGTGTCCAACCAACCGAAAGGTGATGTTGAACTATTATATGTTCCCATCTCTTTCTTAATATGATTTTAACACTAAATTATAGATTTAGCAAGAAAAACATTTGTTTGTTTTTGATGACTTTTAAGAGTTAGTTTTTACTGACTTTTTTCTTATTGAATAATAATATTTTAAATGATAGAATTATATTGTGCTATATAAGTGAATATATTAATTTGGAGTGATTTAGAATGTTTGAAATAACTGATAAATATGGATATAAAGATTATGAATATTTAAATGATGTTTTAATGTTTACTTTAGAAAAATTAAATATTGAAAATGCTTGTTTTTCATTAATTTTAACAGATGATGAAGAAGTGCATTATTTAAATAAAACATATCGTAATATAGATAGAACAACAGATGTACTTAGTTTTGCATTAAATGATGGAGGAGCTTTTCCAGGACCAGTAAATGTTTTAGGAGATATTTATATAAGTATTCCTAAAATGATAGAACAAGCTAAAGAATATGGTCATAGTGAAAAAAGAGAATTGGCATTTTTAGCAGTTCATGGTTTATTGCATTTATTAGGATATGATCATACATTAGGTGAAAAAGAAGAAAAAGAAATGTTTGATTTACAAAGGGAGATATTAAATGAAAAAGGCATTATCGATTAAAAGACTTGTTAAATCTTTTAGTTATGCTATTAAAGGATTTATTAAATCTTTTTCTGAAGAAGCAAATATGAGAGTTCATGTTATGATGACTATATTAGTTATTATAAGTGGTTTTATCTTTAAAGTTTCAAGATTAGAATGGATATTTTTATTTTTTGCTATTGGTTTAGTTATTGGAGCTGAGCTTTTAAATACTGCTATTGAAAATCTAGTTGATTTAGTTTGTATGGAAAGAAATGAAAAAGCTGGACTTATTAAGGATGTATCTGCAAGTTTTGTAATGATACTTGCTATTACAGCAGCTATTGTAGGATTAATTATTTTTATTCCAAAATTATTTAATATATTAGGAGTGTAAAAATGTACGAGAATTTAAAAAAAGTTATTAAAAATTCATATAGTCCTTTATCTAAATATAAAGTTGCTTGCATTTTAATTTGTAAAAATAATCAAGAATTTATTGGAGTAAATATTGAAAATAAAAGTTTTAAAAGTGGATTATGTGCTGAGCAAGTTGCAATAGGTGCTGCAATTACTGAAGGATATAAAAAAGAAGATTTTAAAGAACTACATGTTATGGGAAGTGGAACTAAATATTGTACACCATGCTTTTTGTGTAGAGAACTTTTAACTGAGTTTTTTGAACCTAATGTGAAAGTATACTGTTATAATAAAAATGGAAAAGTAAAAGAATTCTTGATTTCTGAATTATGTCCTTATGCTTTTGATTTGGAGGAAAAGAAATGATTAGTGAATTAGAAAGATTACTTGCTAATAGTCATGCTCCTTATGATCATGTTTGTTTTAGTAGTATTGTTGTAATGAAAGATAAAACTAGCTTTTCAGGAGTAATAGTTAAAAATGATATTTTTAGAGATGCTATATATGCTGAACAAATTGCTATTGCAAGAGCTGTAGCAGCTGGATATAAATATGGGGATTTTGAATCTATTTATATTATGGTAAGTACTAAAAATATTAATGATTTAAAATATTTAAATAAAGATATGATACTAGAATTCTTTGAGCCAGATAAATGCATCTATTTATATGATTTAAATCGTAATGAAAGAATACTTAAGGTTGGAAATTTAATAGATTATATTTACTAAAAGAATTAAAAAATATAATGTGTTAAGGTAATTTAAAAATGCTCAGTTTAATGGGCTTTTTTTAACTAATTAGTGTTTTTTTTCTTTAATTGTAGTAAAATAACTTTGGTGATTAATTATGCTTAAAATTAGTAATGTAAGTGTTAAAGTTGATAATAAGGAAATATTACATAATTTTAATTTAGATATAAAATTAGGTGAAGTTCATGCTATAATGGGTCCTAATGGTATTGGCAAAAGCACTATATGTAAAGTAATTATGGGAGATTCTAATTACATAGTAACTGATGGTAGTATTATATTTGATGCTAAAGATTTGCTTAAAATGGATGTAACTGAAAGGGCAAGAGCAGGAATCTTTTTACTAAATCAAAGTCCGATTGAAATTCCAGGGGTAACTAATGCAGAAATGTTAAGACTTGCTTTATCACAAAAAAGTGGGGCAATGGTACCTATTTTTGAATTTAACAAAAAAATGGAGAATATTTGCAAAAAATTAGATATTCCTAAAAGTTTTATTCATCGTGGTATTAATGAAGGAATGAGTGGAGGCGAAAGAAAGAAAAATGAACTTCTTCACTTATGGATGTTAGAACCTAAATTTATTATTTTAGATGAAATTGATAGTGGACTTGATGTAGATAGTTTAAGAGTTGTTTGTGAAAATATTAATGAATATATGACTACACATAACTGTGCAATTTTAGTAATTTCTCATCATCCTGAAATATTAAAAATGTTAAATACTGATTACGTTCATATTTTATCTGATGGAAATATTGTAAAAACTGGTGATATTTCATTAGCTGAAAAAATTGAAAATGATGGTTATAAAGAGTTTTCTGGGATAAATAAAGTAAGTGAGAATAAAAATGAAGCATAATATAGAAGTAGATAATGTTATAATTAATAATGGAAAACGTGATTTATATGAGCAAACATTTAAGAAAATTGAAGCAACTGGTAAGTGTGAACTAAATCTATTTAATTGTAATATTATTGATTTAGAAGTTAATGTACATGATGATTCTTCTTTAACTATTAATTATTATAATATAATAGATAAATTAGAGACAAAAATTAATGTAAACGTAAATAATAAATCTTCTTTTACTTTAAATCATTCATTTGTTAATAATAATAAATATAACTTAGAAATAAATACTTTCTTTAAAAAAGAAGAAGCAAGTATTAAGGTAAATATTAATGGAATAAATGATAAAGGAGTGCTTTCATCACTAATTAATGGTTATGTTGATAATGAAAAGTTTAATAATACTTTAGATGAGAATATGAGAATTATTAATTTAAATGATGGTAAAGTTACTTGTAACCCTAATATGTATATAAATATTTCTAAAGTTATAGCTAACCATAATACTACTATTGGTGGGGTAAGAGATGATGAACTTTTATATTTAATGAGCAAAGGGATTGAAAAAGATGCTGCTATAAGTTTAATTTGTAAGGGATTTTTAACGAGAATAATAACAAATAATGATTTAAGAGAAAAAATAAAAGAATTAATAGAGGGGAGGTAATTAAAATGCATAGAGAAGATTTTCCCATGCTTAAAAATGATTTAATATATTTAGACAATGGGGCAACTACTTTTAAACCTAAAGTAGTACTAGATAAAATGAATGAATATTATAATAAATACTGTGCTAATGCTCATAGGGGAGATTATTCAATTAGTTATAAGGTTGATGTAAATTACGAAGATGCAAGAGTAAAGGTTGCTAATTTTATTAATGCTGATATGGAAGAGGTTATTTTTACATCTGGTGCTACAGAAGGATTGAACTTAATTGTAAATGGTTTTTTTGCTAATTTATTAGAGCCTGGTGATGAAATTATTATTTCTAATGCTGAACATGCTAGCAACGTGCTTCCTTGGTTTAGGCTTGCTAATAAGCATAATTTAATTATTAAGTATGCTAATCTTGATGCAAACTTACATATTACATTAGAAGCTATAAAAGCAGTAGTTACTCCTAAAACTAAAGTTATTGCTTTAGCTGAAATAACCAATGTAGTTGGGGATATAAGACCAATTAAAGAAATTTGTGAATATGCCCATGCTAATAATATTTTTGTAGTTTGTGATGGAGCTCAAAGTGTACCTCATAAGAAAACTGATGTTAAAGATTCAGATGTAGATTTTTTAGTTTTTTCAGCTCATAAGATGTGTGGTCCAACTGGAGTAGGAGTTTTATATGGCAAAAAAGCATTGCTTGAAGGGTTAGAACCTATTAATTTAGGTGGTGGAATGAATGAATCATTTGATTCACCAAATGATATTTATTTAAAAGAACTTCCTCAAAGATTAGAAGCAGGAACTCCAAATATTGCTGGAGTAATTGGCTTAGGAGCTGCAGTAGATTATTTAAGCTCTATTGGGATGGATACAATTAGTATTTATGAGCAAAAGTTAAAAAAATATTTAATTGATAAACTTATTCAAATACCATATATTGAAATTGTCAATGAAGAAGCCGATAGTGGAATTGTTGCATTTAATGTTGAAGGTATTTTTAGTCAAGATGTGGCTTTTTTCTTAAATAAATATAATATATGTGTAAGAGCTGGTAATCATTGTGCTAAAATCCTAAAAAATTCAATTGGAGTTAAAAATACTATTAGAGTAAGTTTATATTTTTATAATACTAAAGAAGAAATTGATGATTTAATAGAGCTTTTATCAAATAAGGATAAAATAATGAAGGAAATGATATAAATGGATACTGAAACAAAAAGAGAAATTATTTTAGACAATTACTCTAATCCTTTTCATAAAGAAACTAAAGAAGGATATGAATCTGCAAATGCAAATAATGTATCTTGTATTGATAATATTAATGTATATGTAAAATTAGATGGTAATAAGATAGTAGATGCAGCATTTGATGGTGAAGCTTGTGCAATTAGTACCGCTAGCTCATCAATTATGATTAAAAAAATTATTGGTTTGACTATAGATGAAGCAAAAGAATTTATGGCTAATTTTAATAATATGATTTATGAAAAAGATTATAATAAAGAACTAATGGGAGAAGCACTTGCCTTTGATGAAATATGTAAACAAGAAAGTCGAAAGACTTGTGCAACTCTTGCTTATCGTGGACTTGAAAAAATTATAAATAAACAAGATAATTAAAATTTATAAATTAAGGTGATATTCAAAAAAGACTATCACTTTTATTTTTCAAAATATAATAAATCTTTATGGTATAACTTTCTTTAATTTACATAAATTTTAAAGAAAGGAATTTTTGTATGGAAAAGAAAGAGATAATAAGTAGCATCTCCACATGGGGTAAAGGAGAAATATATCTTGGAGTAGTAGGAGCAGTAAGAACTGGTAAATCAACTTTTATAAGAAAAGTAGTGGAAAATTTAATTATTCCAAATATTACAGATGAAGAATTAAAGAAAAGATGTACTGATGAAATTCCCCAATCTGCTCCTGGTAAAACAATAATGACTACTGAGCCAAAGTTTATTCCATCAACTGGTGCTACTATAAATATTGATGAATTTACTACTAATATTAAACTTATTGATTGTGTAGGCTATGTTATAAAAGCATCTAATGGGTATGAAGATGAAATAGGAAACCCAAGACTAGTTAAAACTCCATGGTTTACTGAAGAAATTCCCTTTGTAGAAGCAGCTGAAATAGGTACTGAAAAGGTTATTAAAGATCATTCAACAATTGGAATTGTAATAACAACAGATGGTTCTATTGGAGAGTTTACGCGTGGAGAGTATATGGAAGCAGAAGAAAAGGTAATTAATGAATTAAAATCAATTAATAAACCTTTTATTATCATTTTAAATACAACTCATCCAGATGAAGAAGAAACGAGAACTTTATCTGCTAATTTAGCCAAGAATTATAATGTTCCAGTAATGCCAATTAATATAAACTCTATGACAGAAAGAGATATGTATGAAATATTAAAGACAGCTCTTTATGAATTCCCAATTTTAGATGTAGAAGTATGTATTCCATCTTGGGTTCATATTTTAGATAACAAACATCCAATTAAAGCCCATTATTTAGAAAAGATTAAAGAAAGTATGACCAGTGTTTCTAAACTTAAAGATGCAGAAAATATTATAGATTTTTATAAAGGTAGTGAATTTATTAATAATGCTTATATTTCAAATGTTGATGCATCAACAGGAATAGTTACCTTAAACTTAGAATCCTCTAATGATTTATATAACGAGACCCTTCAAAGCGTATTAGGAGGAATGACTTTAGATAAGGGAAGTTTACTTAAAATATTTATGGAGTATTCTTCTTCTAGAGATGAAACTAAAGCAATTAAAGATGCTCTTAAAATGGCAAAATCAACTGGTTATGGTATAGTTTATCCTACTTTAGCAGATATGAAACTATCTACTCCAGAAATTATTAAGCAAGGTTCTCGTTATGGGGTTAAACTTAAGGCAGTAGCATCATCAATTCATTTAATGAAAGTGGATGTAGAAAGCACGTTTGAACCTATCATTGGGACAGAACTGCAAAGTAAAGAATTAATTGATTATATAATGAAAGACTACGAAACAGATCCATCAAGTATTTGGAAAAGTGAAATATTTGGTCGTAGTTTAGATGTTATTGTTAAAGAAGGCATTCAAGCTAAACTATCTATGATGCCAGAAAATACTCGATATAAATTATCAAATACAGTTACTAAGATAGTAAATAAAGGAAGTAATAATTTAATCGCAATAGTTTTATAAATGAGGATATATAATCCTCGCTTTTTTATATATAATATCTAAATATTAATTTTCCCCTTTAATATTGATTTAAATAGTATAGGATATAGTGTAAAATCAGCCAAAAAATAATAAAAAAGTCCCTTTTTTTCTTGCTTTTTATTTTTATTTTTGATAACCTTTACTTGTAGGGTATATAAACCTTATAAAATATAAAAAAATGGGAGGTAATCGTTATGACAAAACAAGAATTAGTAGAATTTGTAGCTAAAGAAGCTGACTTAACTAAAGCTGATGCATTAAAAGCTTTAGATGCTGTTTTAGCAGGAATTACTGCTGGACTAAAGAAAGATGGAAAAGTTACTTTAGTTGGTTTTGGTAACTTTGTAGCTAAAAAACGTGCTGCAAGAGAAGGAATTAATCCTTTAACTAAGGAAAAAATCAAAATTCCTGCTAAAATGGCTGTATCTTTCAAAGCTGGTAGCAAATTAAAAGACGCTGTTAACTAATAATTAACGATTTATGGAAAAGAAGCAAAGTTTTTGTTTCTTTTTTATTTAGAAAATGTTATAATCTAATTGTAGGTTAGAGAAGAGTACTTAGTTATTGTTGTTTTATTAAAATTATTGCCAATTCTAAAAAGTTTTAATAAAATTTTAAAATTCCAAAAGAGAGAAAATATAACTATTGTGAAATATAACACAAGTAAATAAAATATATAATTTAATCCTTATTAATGTAAGTGCTCTTTTAAACCTACTTAGTATGTCTTGTACTGTTATAATTAATGATGTATATTAATTGTAACAGTTTTATTTTGGAGGAAAAATGCAATATTTTGATAATGATAAAAATTTAAAAAGTGAACTTAGAAAAATTAATTATAAATATAATGACTATACATTTATTTTTAATAGTGATCTTGGAGTCTTTTCTAAAGATAAGATAGATGAGGGAAGTAAATTACTTGCTGAAAACTATTTTAAGCATGGAAGATGTCATATTAAACTATTAGATGTTGGATGTGGTATTGGCTTTTTAGGTATTACAGTCGCTAAAATTATGGATTCAAAAGTAGATATGATAGATGTAAATAATAGGGCTATTCATTTAACTAATATGAATATTAAAGAAAATAAAGTAAATAATGCTAAAGTATGGAATAGTAATATCTATGATAATGTTGAAGATAATTATGATGTAATTATAACTAATCCTCCTATTAGAGCAGGTAAAAGTGTTTATTTAACTATAATTAATGATGCTTTTAATCGTTTAAATGAAAATGGAGAATTATGGTTTGTTATGCGAACTAATCATGGAGTAAAGACAGTTATTAAGAGTTTATTAGAAAAATATCATGTTGATGTATTAGATAAATCGTTAGGTTTTTATATTGTTAAAGTTAGTAGATAAATGTTAAAAAATTGCCAAAAAACTATATTATTATAAAACATGAATTACTAAAAAGGGGCAATATAAAAACAACTTATGATTTTATGAAATTAAAATATACTATTAAAGGATTAAAAAGTGATAATATGATAACTAAATTAAAAAAATTATTACTATAAAAATTAGAAAAATAAGTGAATATCAAATCACTTTAAAAGGTGTTAGCAAATTACAATAATTATTAATGGAGGATGACTATTTATGACATTAAAAGAAAAATTAATACAAATGCAAAAATTGCTATGTGAAATAAAAGATAGTGGTTTAATGGAAGCAGATGTAATTACTAGGATGAATGAAGGAAAAAAGAAAGATGGTATTAAGAGTGAATTTGTAAGTGATTCAGTTAGTAGCATTTATAGGCTTCATCATATTGAATACCTTAATATTGGAGAAAACTATGGATATAATATTACAGGAATTAGAGATTATACTTTTAGACCGTTTTTATTGCCAGATGGATTAACAGAAGAAGAATCATTTAAAATACTATCTTATCTAACTGACTTTTTAGAAAAAAAATTAAATATAATTCCAGGTTCATTAATATCAGTTATGCAATTAAATATGGTATTAGATTTAGAAAGACTAGGTTTTAAAAGAGTAGAATGTAATTGTGATGATGAAAGATTAAAAGATTTGTTCACTTTGTATGGAAGAACGGAAAGATTTAATAAAAGTAAATATCGTAAAAAATATTTTGAATGGTATACTGAAGATGTTACTATAGAAGAAGTCAAAAGAATATATGCTAAAATTGGAATAGAGTTTAAAGATGTTGTTTGGACTATTAAAGAAAAAACACAAGAAAAAGTACTAAGACCAATTAACAAATAAGAATATTAAATTACATATTAAAGTTTATGTTAAGATTAAAGTTTTTTCTAGAAATAGGAGAAACTTTTTCTTATATTTAATACAAATTTCAAAATTTTAGTAATTTGTCCAATATTTTTATTGACATTAAGTGGATATAAATGCTAAAATTTTATATTGAGATTGTCTCTCCTTAAGAGGAGAAACTATTAAAAAATATTATTGTTTGGGGTGAAAATTAGTGGCATACAAAACAGCAAAATTTGGAGACCATAGAGAAAGAGTAACATTCTCTAAAACTACTAACAACTTTGAACTTGCAGATTTATTAGATATTCAAAAGAAATCATATGATTGGTTTCTAACGGAAGGAATTAAAGAAGTTTTCGATGACTTATTCCCAGTTGAAAGTTTCACCGGAAATATTTCACTAGAATTTGGTGAATATTCTTTTGATGAGCCTAGATATTCAATCAAAGAATCTAAAGAAAGAATGGTAACTTTTGCAGCACCTTTAAAAGTTGAAGCAAGAGTATTTATTCATGAAACTGGTGAAGTTAAAGAACAAGAAATCTTCCTAGGAGACATGCCTTTAATGACAGAGGCAGGTACATTTATTATTAATGGTGTTGAAAGAGTTATTCAATCACAATTAGTAAGAAGCCCATCTATTTATTTCAAAAGAGAAATAGATAAGAATGGTAGACCAGTAGTATCAGGAGAAATTATTCCTAATAAAGGAACTTGGCTTGAATTTGAACAAGATGCTAAAGATGTAATTTATGTAAGAATTGACCGTACTAGAAAAGTAACTGTTACAACATTACTTAGAGCTTTAGGATTATCTTCAGATGAAGCAATTAAAGGAATGTTTGGTGAAAATAGATTCATTGAAAATACTTTAGAAAAAGATAGTACTAAAAATACTGATGAAGCTTTAATTGAAATTTATGAAAAATTAAAACCAGGAGAACCTGCAACATTAGATAGTGCTAAGAACCAATTAATTGTTAGATTTTTCGATAGATTCAGATATGACTTAGCCAAAGTAGGACGTTATAAATTCAATAAAAAGTTAAATGTACTAGATAGATTACTAGGATGCACATTAGCAGAAGATATCAAAGATGGTAAAGAGGTAATTGCTACTAAAGGTGAAACTATTGATAAAAAACGTTTAGAAGAACTTCGCCCATACTTTGAAAAAGGTGTAAATGTTAAAGATGTATCTATTAACGAAGAATTAGATACATACAATAAAGTTCAAGAAGTATTAGTTTACGATAAAAATGATAGTACTAAAACAATTAAAGTTATTGGTAATGATCAAACAATTGATAATAAGAGACTTACAATTTCTGATGTTTATGCTGCTGTAAGTTACTATTTAAATTTACTTGATAATATAGGTAATATTGATGAAATTGACCATTTAGGTAATCGTCGTGTAAGACAAGTTGGTGAACTAGTAGAAAATCAATTTAG